>JBJELL010000229.1:0-9703 GCA_051879115.1 Lachnospiraceae bacterium | reverse complement strand
ACTATTTTGTAAGCAGCATCATAATTTCATTGCTTCTTGCAATAAAGGCTGCCATTCCCTCGGAAGAGAGCGGCTGGTTTGCAATCAAAGCAAGGTCGTAAAGCTGCTTACAGAACATTGGAACATGTTCGGAATCTTTGTTTTCAAAGATATATTTTACTAGTGCATTGTTTGCATTTAAAACCAGTGTTTCGGAACCACCGAACATAGACGGGTCCATGCCGTACATATTGTACATCTTCATCATATCCTGCATACGGCGGCTTTCTTCGGAAAGAGTAATCATAGAAGAGATGTTTTCGTCTTTTAATTTCTCTACCTTAACATCGAGGTTTTCTTTTCCAAGAGCTTTTCTAAATACCTCGGTTAAAGTATCGGTGGTTTCTTTTAATTCTTCCTCAGATACTTCTTCCTTCAAAGAGTCGGTAACATCGGCATCGATTCTTGCGAAACGATAATTCTCGTTTCTTGCCTCTAACTGGGAAATGAAAGAGGTATCAATGTTATGATCTAAGATGACTGCTTCCATTCCCTGTTCTTTAAACATACGGATGTACTGGCTCTGCTGAATGGTATCGGTTACATAGTAGATAACCTTGCGGTTGTCTTTTTCCTCTTCTTCATTTTCGGTATTCTCAGTGTCTACAGTTTCTGTAGATTCTGCGGTATCCTCATCGGTATCTTCTGTTTCCTCTTTTACAAGAATTTCCGGAAGGGTAATATACTTATCCTCAAGATTCTTAAAGAGAATGTAGTCGTTCATCTTATCACAGAACTTCTCGTCTTTTAAGCAGCCGAATTTGATAAACGGGCTGATATCATCCCAGTATTTCTCATAGGATTCCTTATCGGTCTTGCACATGCCGCTGAGTTTGTCAGCAACTTTCTTTGTAATATAATCGGAGATTTTCTTTACAAACCCGTCGTTTTGCAGTGCACTTCTGGATACGTTCAATGGAAGGTCAGGGCAGTCAATAACACCTTTTAATAACATTAAGAATTCCGGGATAACCTCTTTGATGTTATCAGCGATGAATACCTGATTGTTATATAATTTGATAACTCCTTCAATGGATTCGTATTCCATGTTGATTTTCGGGAAATACAGGATACCTTTTAAGTTAAACGGATAGTCCATGTTCAGATGAATCCAGAACAGAGGCTCCTTGTAATCCTGAAATACCTTGCGGTAGAATTCCTTGTATTCCTCCTCGGTGCATTCATTTGGATGCTTCGTCCAAAGAGGCGTTGTATCATTGATAGCAACCGGACGTTTGATGATTTTGGCTTTTTCCATACGAGGAGAGACTTCTACCTGTTCTTTGGTTCCGTCTTCATTTTCCTTCTCTTCGTATTTTGCTTCTTCCACGATGTTTTCCACAACGGTATCTTTTTCCGTTACTTCATCGGCAGGAATCGTCTCATATGCCACCTCTGCATTTGCATTTTCAATAAAAATTTCGGTTGGCATGAAAGAACAGTATTTTTCAATGACTTCTCTTGCACGGTATTCGTTTGCAAATTCAAGACAGTCTTCATTTAAGAAAAGAGTAATCTCTGTACCGACTTCCTCTTTATCTCCATCGGACATATCGAATTCCGTACCGCCGTCACATTCCCAGTGCACAGCCGCAGCACCTTCTTTATAGGAAAGGGTATCAATGTGAACCTCGTCAGCTACCATGAAAGCGGAGTAGAAACCAAGTCCAAAGTGACCGATAATCTGGTCATCATCTGCCTTGTCCTTATATTTTTCTAAGAAATCCGTTGCACCAGAAAAGGCAATCTGATTGATGTATTCCTCTACCTCGTCTGCTGTCATACCAAGACCGTTATCAATGAATGTTAAAGTTTTTTCCTTTGGATTTACAACGACACGGATTTTAGCTTCGTAATCGTCAGGGAGAGTGTATTCGCCCATCATATCTAATTTTTTTAATTTCGTAATGGCATCACAGCCGTTAGAAATCAACTCACGATAGAAGATATCATGGTCGGAATACAGCCATTTTTTTATAATAGGAAAAATATTGTCACTGTTGATGGAAAGACTTCCGTGTTTGTTACTCATAATGCAACACTCCTTTTGTTCTGTTTTGTCTTGCAGGAAAATTCTGCGATAATCGTTAGATAATATTTTAGCTTTTGAAAATCCCAATGTCAATAGAAAATTAGCACTCGTTAAAAATGAGTGCTAACAAAACCGAGGAAAGGCTGAAAAATCAAGGGATTTGGGAGATTATTAAAAATTTATAAAGTCTATTCTGAGGTGGAATACCTGAAAAACCTGAGGGAAGATATCCAATAACGAAAAAACGCGAAAAATATCAAAAAAAAACGACAAAAATAGACAAAGCAAATGATTAAAATTAGTACAATTACAAAAATATGTATAAAAAATGAGGAAATCGTCATTAGTTTTTGTATATTTTGATTGCGTTAATAATTTAACAATGATATAATAGCATCATACAGATAGTATACAATGCTGTACATCTGTGAGTGTCCGAAAATCTTAAAATCATCCCCGTATTCTACGGGCAGAAATAAGGAGGAGAAGGTTGAAGAAGGAAGACAAAAAACAACTGGATGAAATTTTAAAAGCCCACGACTATAACAAGACTGCGGTAATTGCAATTATGCAGGATATTCAAAAGATTTATCACTATCTGCCGCAGGAAGTGCTGACCTATATTGCAGGTGAGCTGGGGTTAAGTGAAGCAAAAGTGTATGGAGTTGCTACTTTTTACGAGAACTTCTCTTTGGAGCCAAAGGGAAAATATGTCATCAAAATCTGTGACGGTACAGCCTGTCATGTAAGAAATTCAACAGCGATTTTGAATGAGATTCGTTCTTTGTTAGGAGTAACCGAGGAAAATCCGACAACCGAAGATATGCTTTTTACGGTTGAAACGGTATCCTGCCTTGGAGCTTGCGGATTAGCACCGGTTTGTACGGTCAATGACAAGGTACATCCTGCCATGACTCCTGAGAAAGCAAGAGAATTAATAAAAGAATTAAAGGAGGAAGCTGCAAATGAGAATTAATACAAGACAGGAATTAGAAGCAAAAAGAGCGGAATACGCAGCTTCTTTGAAAATGCAGAAAAAACAGATTTTAATCTGTGCCGGAACAGGATGTGTTGCCGGAGGTTCTCTTGATATTTACGCAAGAATACAGGAGATTTTAAAAGAGAGAGGAATCAAGTGTTCTTTAGTATTGGAAAAAGAACCGCATGACGAGAGCGTTGGTTTGAAAAAAAGCGGATGTCACGGTTTCTGTGAGATGGGACCGCTGCTTCGTATTGAGCCGGCAGGACTTCTCTATATCAAGGTAAAAGTAGAAGACTGTGAAGAGATTATCGAAGAGAGTATCGTAAATGACCGTGTCATTGAAAGACTCGTATATCATGACCAGGACGGAACTGCCTATGAGAAACAGGAAGAGATTCCATTCTACAAACAGCAGACCCGTGTGGCATTAGAGGACTGTGGACGTATCAATGCAGAATCCATCAAAGAGTACATAGCAGTCGGTGGTTACAGTGCCGTTGCAAAAGCATTGTTTGATATGACGCCGCAGCAGATTGTAGATGAGATTTCAGAAGCATCTTTACGTGGACGTGGAGGCGGAGGCTTTCCAACCGGAAGAAAATGGGCACAGGTACTTGCACAGGATTCTGAAATAAAATATGTAGTATGTAACGGTGACGAGGGTGATCCGGGAGCATTCATGGACCGAAGCATGATGGAAGGTGACCCGCATCGTGTTATTGAAGGTATGCTCATTGCAGGTATTGCAACGGGAGCGCATTACGGATATATCTATGTGCGTGCAGAATATCCTCTTGCGGTAGAGCGTTTACAGACTGCAATCAACAAAGCCGAGGAAAAAGGTCTGTTAGGAAAGAATATCTTAGATTCCGGCTTTGACTTTGAATTAAAAATCAGCCAGGGTGCGGGAGCATTCGTATGTGGTGAAGGTTCTGCCTTAACAGCATCCATTGAAGGTAACCGCGGTATGCCTAGAGTAAAACCGCCTCGTACGGTAGAAAAAGGTCTGTTTGAAAAACCAACCGTATTGAATAACGTAGAGACTTACTGTAACGTACCACCGATTATCAACAAGGGTGCAGAGTGGTATAAGACCATTGGTCCTGATAAAAACCACGGAACGAAAGCCTTTGCTTTAACCGGTAACGTTATGAATACAGGACTTATCGAAGTACCAATGGGAACTACTTTAAGAGAGGTTATCTTTGATATCGGAGGCGGTGTCAAAGGTGGAGAATTCAAGGCAGTTCAGATTGGTGGACCGTCCGGTGGATGTCTGTGTATCAATCCGTCAGAAGACCATTTGGATTTACATTTGGATTTCGATTCTCTCAAAAAAGTAGGAGCTATGATTGGAAGCGGTGGTCTTGTTGTTATGAATGACAAGAGCTGTATGGTAGAAGTAGCGCGATTCTTTATGAACTTTACGCAGAATGAGTCCTGTGGTAAATGTATTCCATGCCGTGAAGGTACGAAGAGAATGTTAGAGCTGTTAACCGATATCTGTGAAGGCAGAGGAACGATGAAACATATTACTCTGTTAGAGGAACTCTCCGAGACGATTTCCGAGACAGCACTCTGTGGTCTTGGAAAGACGGCAGCATCTCCGGTTGTCAGCACCATGAAATATTTCCGGGATGAATACATTGCCCATGTTGTAGATAAGAAGTGTCCGGCAGGTCAGTGTAAAGCCCTAGTCAGCCTTCAGATTGATCCGGAACTCTGTAAAGGATGCTCGAAGTGTTCAAGAGTCTGTCCGGTTGGAGCAATTTCCGGTGAGATTAAGAAACCGTTTACGATTGATACGACAAAATGTATCAAGTGTGGTGCCTGCAAGGAAGGTTGTCCTTTCCATGCAGTAAAAGAAGTATAGGAGGGACTGGCATGCAAAAATATATGATTATTGACGGTGAACGTGTAGATTATACCGATGAAAAGAATATTCTTGCAGTAATCCGAAAAGCAGGAATCGATTTGCCGACATTTTGTTACTATTCGGATTTATCCATTTACGGTGCCTGCCGTATGTGTGTGGTAGAAGATAAGTGGGGTGGAATCATTGCCTCCTGTTCAACACCACCAAAACATGAAATGGAGATTTATACAAATACACCAAAACTCTATTATCACAGAAAACGTATCTTAGAGCTGTTGCTCGCTGCACATTGCAGAGATTGTACGACCTGTGAGAAGAATGGAAAATGTAAATTACAGGAACTTGCAAAACGCTTTGGAATTCCGGGAGTACGTTTTGAGAATACAAATCCAATCCGCCCGATTGATACTTCCTCAAAAGCGATTGTAAAAGACCCGAATAAATGTATTCTCTGTGGTGACTGTGTCCGTGTCTGCAACGAGATTCAGCATGTAGGAGCCATTGATTTTGCACATCGTGGTTCTAAGATGATTATCTCTACCGCATTTGAAAGAGATTTAGCAGATACTAACTGTGTCAACTGTGGACAGTGTGCAGCAGTCTGTCCGACAGGAGCAATTACCATTAAGAAAGACACCCGTGAGGTATGGCAGGCAATTCATGACCCGAAGAAACGTGTGGTTATGCAGATTGCACCGGCGGTTCGTGTTGCCATTGGAGAGGCATTCGGCTATGAACCGGGTGAGAACACCCTTGGAAAATTAATTGCTTCCTTAAGAAAATTAGGAGTGGATGCAATTTTTGACACCTCGGTAGGAGCAGACCTGACCATCATAGAGGAAGCAGCAGAATTAGTAGAGAGTCTTTCTGAGGAAGGACGTAAATATCCATTATTTACTTCCTGCTGTCCGGGATGGATTCGTTTCGTAGAGACAAAATATCCGCACCTTATGAAGTATGTCTCCACATCCAAATCACCGATGGAGATGTTTGGTGCCGTTGTGAAAGAATATTATAAAAAGCTGGATAAGGAAGAGGGAAGAGAGACCGTCTCTGTAGCTATCATGCCTTGTACAGCGAAAAAATACGAAGCATCCAGAGAGGAATTCGTGCGCAATGGAATCAAAGATGTGGATTATGTTCTGACCTCTCAGGAAGTAGTTGGAATGTGCAAAGAAATCGGAATCCGATTCGATAAATTAGAGCCGGAAGCATATGATATGCCGTTCTCTATCTACTCAGGAGCCGGAGTTATCTTTGGAGCAACCGGTGGTGTTACAGAAGCAGCAGTTCGCCGTGTAGTATCTGATAAGAGCCCGAAAGCCTTAAAGGATATTGAGTTCGTTGGAACTAGAGGCATGGAAGGAACCAAAATCTGTGAACTGGATTTAGGAGAGCGCAAGGTAAGAATCGGTATTGTCAGTGGACTGGGAAATGCAGAAGCACTGATTCAGAAGATTGAAAGTGGAGAAGAACATTTTGACTTCGTAGAGGTTATGGCATGTCCGGGAGGATGTGTAGCCGGTGCAGGTCAGCCGTTTGCCCGTTCTACAGAAAAACGCTTACGTGCAGAAGGTTTGTACAAGAATGACAAGGCACTTCAGATTAAGAGAAGTGAAGATAACCCAATCTTAACAACTCTCTATGCAGACTTGTTAAAGAATAGAGAGCATGAGTTATTACATGTTCACTATCCGGGACACAAAGAGTAAAATATGTTAAATCATCCTTTTTCTTAAGGATAATACAGTCTTCGGCTGTTAGGCTTCCTGTAACAGGAGGTTTCCACAGCCGGAGACTTTTTGTTTATAAAATTTATAAAATGTTTGAAAAATGTTTATGGTTAATTTCCCTGAAATATAGTATGATATCCTCAATAAATTACTGAGGAGGAAAAGGATGTACTGGCTTATTTTCTTGATTCTATCGTTTTTATGTGCGATTTTAAATCCCTATGTAGGACTCTTTGGAATTCTCTTTCTTGCAGAATTTGAGGTATTCTGGTTTTTTGATGAAAATATCCAAAGGGCGGCGAAATTTGCAGCAAGTTATGTGGAGAAGTCAGAATCGAAGTACTATGAAATGTTGAAAAAGTCCGGTAAGGGTCTGCTGAATCTCTGGTGTGTGTTAGCGGTACTTTTCTTCGTGCTGATGACGGTACTGAGTCTGATTGTATGGGTGTTTGCTTCCGGTGGTCTGTCCGGAACGGCAAGAGAGATGACACCTTTTGTTTTGTTTAGTGAAGAACGGAAGCTGTTTTTTGGCAGAATGTTATTGATAGCAGAGATTATCTTCCACTTTATTACCATGCTTCTTGTATTTGCAAGAAGAAGCAGCATTTTAAAAATGCCAAAGGATATCAAACCGTGGTCAACAATCATTCTCAAAGAGGAAAATCCAAATAACCGTGTAGACCATATTCAGATTAAAATGGGAATGTTCCCAATGCTTTTGATTCTATTAGCGGGAATTGTCGGCATGTTGAATGAATATTTTGGCTGGATGTCATTTTTAGTTCATTTCATTTATCTGATACAGATTGTGGTCATTGAAATGGCAGTGGGAGTCATCTTGAGGTTGGTTAAGAAAAATGAAAAAGTAAAGCAGGGTGTGCAGTACTTCTTTAACTATGTACTGGATGGAACGCCATACTATTATTTTGTACTGGGTGCGGTGTGGATTGCTGCTGCATTGATTGTAGCTTTGCAGTTGTATCTGAGTCTGGGCTATAAAAATGATATCTTTATGATATTTAGTCTGGATGCGGGAATGCCGGCGATGATTATCTCCTGTATAGCAGAACTTCTTGCGGCGGTATTGATTAGCAGAAATATCCTAAGCAGAAGGATAAAAGGGGTTAAGCAGGTAGAAACGGCTACAGAAGAGATAATAAAAAAATAGAATATATAGAAAAAGATGTCTGCTTAAACGACTAAAATGTGTCAGATGTTTAAGACAGACATCTTTTTTATTTAATAGGAAATTCCTTTGGATTTCCTATTAAATAAAAAAGCTCCGCGAGGATGTGCACTCGCGTGATAGGAAGATGTCAGCTAAAGCTGACCACGCTCGGCACGCAAAGTGTGCGAGCCCCTCATGAGTGAGGGGGTGGGGAGCTGATGTGGGCTTGCCCACTTTGTTCTAGAAGGTATCAGCGTTTTTTCTTCGTTCCGATAGCTCTGTATTTTTCTTCACAATATTTACAGCGGTAGATTTCGCTTTCTTCGTCGGTCAGAATGAAAATCTGGTCTAATTCCTGCTCGATGGAAGTAATACAGCGTGGATTCTTGCACTTGATAACATTGACTACCTGTTTTGGCAGGTGGAGTTCTCTTTTTTCCACAATCTTATCGCCCTTGATGATGTTTACAGTAATGTTGTGGTCGATAAATCCCAAAATATCTAAGTCGAGAGCATCAATGCTGCATTCCACTTTGATGATATCTTTCTTTCCCATCTTACTGCTTTTGGCATTTTTGATGATGGCAACGGTGCAGTCGAGTTTATCTAATTTTAAATCGTGGTAAATCTGAAGGCTGGTTCCCGCCTGAATGTGGTCGAGGACAAAACCCTCATGGATTCCGCTTATGTTCAGCATAGTGTTCCTCCTTATACTTCAATATCCAATAGTGTCAGAATTAATGCCATACGCACGTAAACGCCGTACTGAGCCTGTTTGAAATAGACGGCACGTGGGTCGTCATCCACCTCAGTGGAACTTTCGTTTACGCGTGGAAGTGGATGGAGTACAAGCATATCCTTTGGAGCAAGTTCCATTTTTGCCTTATCCAGAATATAGAAATCTTTCATGCGTACATAGTCTTCTTCGTTGAAGAAACGTTCTCTTTGTACACGTGTCATATAGAGAATATCTAACTTATCCATCGCATCCTCTAAACGGATGACCTCTTCGTATGGAATATTGTTCTTTTGTAAAACCTCTTCACGGATGTAACTTGGAACCTTCAACTCCTCCGGGGAAATCAGCACAAAACGGATATTCGGGTAACGGATTAAAGCATTAATCAGAGAATGAACCGTACGTCCGAACTTCAAATCACCGCACAGACCAATAGTCAGATTGTCAAGTCTGCCTTTTAAAGTGTGGATTGTCAATAAATCGGTAAGGGTCTGGGTTGGATGCTGGTGACCGCCGTCTCCGGCATTGATAACTGGAATACTGGAATGAAGGGAGGCTACAAGAGGAGCACCTTCCTTAGGATGACGCATGGCACAGATGTCAGCGTAACAGGATATTACACGAATGGTATCAGAAACACTTTCTCCCTTTGCAGCGGAACTGGAATCTGCACTGGAAAAACCAAGAACGCTTCCACCAAGATTTAACATGGCAGCCTCAAAGGAAAGACGGGTTCTGGTACTTGGTTCGTAAAAACAAGTTGCAAGTTTCTTTCCGGCACATGCGTGTGCATATTTTGAAGGATTTTTCTCAATATCATTAGCAAGGTGTAGTAGCTTGTCTAATTCCTCAACAGAAAAATCCATTGGACTCATTAAATGTCGCATAGTTTTCCTCCTTAGGCATTTTTACTATCATATAATAGCAGGTGGAATTTTTCAAGAGGAAAAAAAGACTAATCGTTACTGTCATAACAGTTCAGCCATAGCCCATCACATGAGACTGTCGCACTCATTTTGCTACTGATAGAATAGATACCGGAAGATTGGTTTTTATTTTGAATATATCATGGATTTTTTGATAATATGTGGTATTCCGTTACCACCATGCCAAAATTTCCGGGAGTATGTCTTT
>JBJELL010000228.1:5273-9712 GCA_051879115.1 Lachnospiraceae bacterium | reverse complement strand
ATCACAATAACTGCTGCATTTTTTAAGATATTCTCCGGTATCGTTACACCTACATCTATAAGAACTGTCACCAAAGGCGTTGCAAAATTCTCCGCTGCAAAAGCACTTCCTAATAATCCTGCAAGGGTAATTGCCACCTGTATCGTTGCAAGGAAACGTGCCGGCTGTTCCGTCAGTGACACCAGTCTTTCTGCCTGTACATTGCCCTCCCTCGCCATCTGTCTTAACTTCGTTTCATTTAAGGAAATCACAGCAATCTCGGCACTGGCAAAGACTGCATTTAAAAAAATCAGAATAATTTGTAGAATCATTGCTCCTAACATCATGTTCTCCTTCCTTTATGCAAACTGTTTTTGAACAACAAAAGGTACCGCCTGCTTTTTCTAAAGCAAACGATACCTCTAACAATTCAATTTTTTACATGGCATAAAGATTCTGATAGAATTTTCTGTGTCGTTGTTCCCGTCACTATCTTCCATGTATGTACACCGTCCTTTCCGAATACACAAAAAATATCATCTTTTCTGTGTTTCTTCAAGGAGTTTCTATGTTTCTTAGCGGATTATTTATCCTGTTTTCTCAGTTTTCCTTTGATTCTTTGCAATGCATTGTCAATGGATTTCGGCGATTTTTCCATAATCTGTGCCACCTGCTGATAATTCATTCCCTGCAATGTCAATGCCAATACCTGCTTTTCCATCCGGCTTAGACATGCATTGATTTTTTCCTGAAATGCATCTACGTTTTCCTTATCAATTACCAAATCTTCCGGATTTCCGTTACTCAAAGACTGTAACACTTCCGCAAGAGGCACCTTTTCTTCCCCTTCGGATTCCTCATATAGTGACACATAGGAATTAAGCGGTGCATGTTTTTTCCGCTGGGATGCCTCCATTGCGGTATACATCTGTCTGCTGATACAAAGCTCTGCAAAATGATAAAACGAGGCTTCTTTTTCCTCATCATAATCGCGAATTGCCTTGAATAAGCCAATCATGCCCTCTTGTATGAGGTCATCGTTATCAGCACCTATTAAGAACAGTGCCCTGGCTTTTTTTCGCACCAGATTCTTATATTTTACCATGAGATAATCCACTACTTTTTCATCACCGTTTCTCATCATACGGATAAGCTCTTCATCCGTCTTCTGACTATAGGATTTCATATTTCCCCCGTTCTTTTATGACATACGCTGTCTTACAATTTCAAATGCCAGTACACCTGCTGCTACAGAAGCATTTAAAGAATCTATCTCGCCTTTCATTGGAATGGATGCGATAAAATCACAGTTTTCCCTGACCAGTTTTGAAATTCCCTCTCCTTCATTACCAATTACCATACCGATAGGTCCTTTCAAATCCAGGTTGTACATAGTTTCACCGCCCATATCGGCAGCCACAAACCAGATTCCTTCTTTCTTCAATTCCTTTATAGTCTGGGTCAGATTCGTTACCTTTGCAACCGGTGTATAATTCAATGCTCCGGCAGAAGTCTTAGCAACGACAGCCGTCAATCCAACAGCCCGTCTTTTTGGAATAATGACTCCGTGTGCCCCTGCTAAATTGGCAGTACGGATAATCGCACCTAAGTTATGCGGGTCTTCAATTCCGTCTAAGAGAACTAAAAACGGCGGCTCTCCTTTTTCCCTTGCTCTGGCTAAAATATCTTCTACTTCAGCATATTCATAGGCTGCTGCCATAGCAATAACACCCTGATGCTTTTTTGTCTCTGAAAGCTGGTCAAGACGTTCTTTTGTCACATAGTTGATAATCGTATCATGCTTTTTTGCCTCTCTGGTGATCGTCTTAACCGGACCATCCATACAACCGTCTAAAACAAAGAGCTTGTCTATGGGTTTTCCGGAACGAAATGCTTCTAATACCGCATTGCGCCCCTCTATTTTCAATTCTTCAAATTTGATTTCACTCATCTTCTTCTCCTAATGCAATCTTTACCAGTTCCACTAAACGCACAAATTCATCCTGCAAATAGAGGTATCCCATTAAGGCTTCAAACCCCGTTGCTTTACGGTAATCACTCATGGTGGCATTTTTCGCCATGGTCGGGGATTTTGCATTTCTACCCCTACGGTAGACATCCGCTTCTTCCTCCGTCAGATATGGAAGTAACTTTTCTATCATCTTTGCCTGTGTCTGTGCTTTTACCAGACGGCTGGTTTCCTTATGGAGATTGGAAGCCTTGGTATTTCCTTTTCCCACTACAATAGAACGGATGACCAAATCGTAGATTCCATCACCGATATAGGCAAGGGTCAGCGGCGAATAGGTTCTGATATCTATCGGCTCTATGTGAAACTGTTCTTTGATATATGCATCTATGCCCTTTTCCATTTTACTCCTTCTCTAGTGTCCTCTAAGACAATTCCCTGTTCTAACAGCATATCACGAATCTCATCCGCACGGGCAAAATTCTTTTCTTTTCTTGCTGCCTGACGTTCCTCAATGAGTGCTTCAATATCGCTGTCTAAGATTTCTTTTTCTTTTTCAATAATAATTCCCAGTACATCGCAGAGTGTAAATAATCTCTGGTATAAAGCATCGATATATTCTTTGGAATTCTCGTTTCCCGCATTGGTATTGATGAATTTTACTAGCTCAAATACCGCAGATACGGCATCTGCTGTGTTCGCATCATCTTCCATTGCTGCCTCGAATTTCTTTACATATTCTTCACTCTTTGTAAAATTCTCTTTTTCTGCCTCACTCATCGTTCCCTCTGCTTTTTGGGAAAGATCTCTTAATTTTTCTGCTGCGGTTAAAATACGCTCTAAACCATTTTTTGCAGCCTCCATCAAATCAGCACTGAAATTCAACGGGCTTCTGTAGTGAGCACTTAACATAAAGAAACGAAGCACCTGTAAATCATATTTTTCCCCAATCTCTCTTACTGTAAAGAAATTTCCAAGAGATTTAGACATTTTCTTATTGTCAATGTTCAAAAAACCGTTGTGCATCCAGTATTTTGCAAAAGGCTTTCCATTTGCCGCCTCAGACTGTGCAATCTCATTTTCATGGTGTGGGAAGATTAAATCTTCTCCACCGGCATGAATATCAATCTCATCTCCGAGATACTTTTTACTCATGACCGAGCACTCAATGTGCCATCCCGGACGTCCATCACTCCAAGGAGACTCCCAGAAAGGTTCTCCGTCCTTTTTCGGTTTCCAGAGTACGAAATCTAATGGATCTTCCTTGTAATCTCCGGTTACCTTGATATCGCGGTGTCCGCCCTCTAAGTCATCAATATTCTTATGGGAAAGTTTTCCATACTGTGCAAAACTTCTGGTTCTAAAATATACGGTTCCATCTTCTGCACAGTAAGCATGACCTTTATCGATTAAGTTTTGAATCATTTCAATCATGCCCGGAATCTCCTGTGTTGCAAGGGGATGTGTAGTAGCAGGCTTTACATTCAAAGCTTCCATGTCTTTTTTACATTCTGCAATATAGCGTTTTGCAATTTCGTCTGCATCGACACCTTCTTCAATGGCTTTTTTGATAATTTTATCATCCACATCGGTAAAATTGGATACATAGTTTACATCGTAGCCTTTGTATTCCATATAACGACGGAAGGTATCAAATACAATCATTGGTCTGGCATTTCCAATATGAATCAGATTGTATACTGTCGGTCCGCAGACATACATGCTGACCTTTCCTTCCTCGATTGGTTCAAATTCTTCTTTTTGTTTTGATAAGGTATTGTAAATCTTCACTCTTTTTCCTCCTGTTTTCTCTTTTCTGCTTTTAACTGCTTTATCTCGTTTTCTAAGTCAATGATTTTATTACAAAGTACCGTATTGGTCTGCTGTAAGCAGGTAATATCCTCCATAATCGGGTCCGGCAGATGAATCTGGTCCATATCACTTCTTGGGACTTTTTCATTGTCACGTTTGACAATTCTGCCCGGTACACCTACCACGGTACAGTTTGGTGGAACTTCTTCTATGACGACGCTTCCTGCTCCAATCTTAGAATTCTCTCCAACGGTAAAGGAACCTATAATCTTTGCTCCGGCACTGACCATGACATTATCGCCTAAAGTCGGGTGACGTTTTCCCGTCTCCTTACCGGTACCGCCCAAGGTCACTCCCTGATAGAGCGTTACATTATCGCCGATAATAGCGGTCTCTCCAATGATAACTCCGCTTCCGTGGTCGATAAAAAATCCTTTTCCAATCACAGCTCCCGGATGAATCTCAATTCCGGTCTTATGTGCCGCCCTCTGGGACAGTTTCCTTGCCCGGAAATAGTGGCCTTTTTCATAGAGCCTGTGTGCCCTGCGGTAGGCTATCATAACCTTAAAACTCGGATACAGCAGGACTTCCATTGGTGACTTAATCGATGGGTCTCTTTCCTGTATTACTTGAAATTCCTCTTTTACATGACGTATAAAACCCATATTTACACTTCCTT
>JBJELL010000228.1:0-5173 GCA_051879115.1 Lachnospiraceae bacterium | reverse complement strand
TTCCTATTAAATAATAAAAACTCCGTCTCCAAAAACTAGAGACGAAGTTCATCCGCGGTTCCACTCTAAGTAGAGCATTCCTGCTCTCTCTCAAAACACGTAACGTGTGTGATTCGTATTCGGCTACTCATTTCGCCAAATCAGCTCCCGGAGGCACTTCAAAAATCCATTTACCGAGACTGCTTTCAGCCGATGACAGTCTCTCTCTGAGGTCTGTAATTTCCTACTCTTTCCGTTCTTCGCCTTTTCTTATCTGTTCTTTCCTAGTTTATGCAAAAATGTGGATTTTGTCAACTGTTTTTACTGTTTCTTACACCCACTGCACCCTGCACACCGTACATCACTGTCCGCTACCGCATAACTTCCTTCATAGATTCCGGTAAGGGAGCAAATCGCCTGCGCCGCAATCCCTTCTTCTCTTCCGGTAAATCCTAGCCGTTCCTCCGTCGTTGCCTTGACATTAATCTGATTCTTTTCGATTTTCAGGACTTTTGCAATATTACATTCCATCTCCTCGATATAAGGACGAAGTTTTGGTTTCTGGGCAATAATCGTTGCGTCAATGTTCTCGATAACATATCCCTCTTTTTCGATGAGACCCGCCACATGCTCTAAGAGTTTCATACTAGAGATTCCCTTGTACTGTTCGTCCGTATCCGGAAAATGTTTTCCAATATCTCCAAGTGCTGCCGCTCCTAAGAGTGCATCCATAATCGCATGGAGGAGTACATCTGCATCGGAGTGTCCAAGCAAGCCTAATGTATGAGGTATTTTTACCCCGCCAAGTATCAAATCCCGTTCTTCTACTAATTTATGGACATCATATCCCATTCCAACTCTCATTTCATATCTCTCCATTTTGTTTTATTTTCGATATTATTTTATAACACGCTCTATACTTATTTCTTCTTGGATATTTTTCTTATGGATTCCTTTTAATTTTCCAACAGCTGTCCTACTAACCGAACACAGTCTGCCGCATCGGAAGAATAGCCGTCGGCTCCGATTTCGTCTGCAAAGGATGGGGTAATTGCGGCCCCGCCGACTATGATTTTCCCTGTAAAATTCTTCTCTTTTGCCAGTTCCACCACGTCTTTCATACGCATCATGGTAGTGGTCATCAATGCAGACAATCCCACAATCTGTGCCTCGTTTTCTATGGCTGCTTTTAGAATTACATCTGCTGCTACATCTTTTCCTAAATCAATCACGTTATAACCGTAGTTTTTCAGCATAAGGACTACCAGGTTTTTTCCGATATCGTGGATATCTCCTTCTACGGTTGCCATGATAATGGTGGCTTTCTTTTCTTCTGTTCTGTCCTGCTCTAACATCGGCTCTAAATAATTGATTGCCTTTTCCATGGTCTGTGCACTAGAAATCAGTTGCGGCAGGAAGTAGATTTTTTTATCAAAGAGATTTCCCACTTCATTAATTGCAGGAATTAAATGTTCATCTATGATTTTCGATGGCTTCATTCCGCTTTCTAAGGCAGTATCCACTTCTTTTAAGACACTTCCCTTATTTCCTTTTAAAACAGCTTCAAAGACAGGAGAATGAGACTGTGCTTCTTCTGCTCCTGTTGTCTCTTTTGGAGTGTCTGTTTTTTTCATATCGATGTGATTTACGTGCTGGATATAACGTAAATCGCCGCCGTTTTTATTCAACAGCATATCGGATGCAAAGGCTGCATTCATCAAAAGTTCCTGAGATGGATTTGCAATTGCCATGGTCAGTCCTTTTGCAATTGCCATAGTTAAAAATGCAGTATTGACATAGATTCGTTCCGGCAGTCCAAAAGAGATATTAGAAAGACCGCAGACCGTTGCAAGATTCAGTTCGTCTTTGCAGTATGCAATGGTTTCAAAACACTCATTGGCTGCATTTGGATTTGCTCCTACAGTTGCAACTAGTCCGTCTACTACGATATCTTCCTTTCGCAGTCCCGCTTCTAATGCAGCATCTAAAATGGTATGGATAATCTGATGTTTTTCCTTAGAATTTTCCGGCAGTCCGGCATCCGAGAGTGGGAGCAAAATAAACATTGCACCGTATTTTTTTGCAATCGGAATCAGTTTTTCAAACTTCTCACTTTCTAAAGAAATCGAATTAATTAAAGCTCTTCCCGGATAGATTCGGAGTGCTTCTTCAATAATATCCACATGGCTCGAATCAATACAAAGAGGGCAGTCCACAATGGAAGATACCTCCTGCACCACCTGAAGCATCATGGCCTTTTCGTCAATTCCATTCATACCCATGTTGACATCTAAAATAGAAGCTCCATTCTCCTCCTGCTCCCTTGCCATAGCACATACCAAATCAAGGCTTCCCTCTTTTAGTTCTGCCTGTAACTTTTTCTTTCCGGTCGGATTAATGCGTTCTCCAATGACAAGGAAGGAACCGTCTAAATCAATTTCTACGGATTTACGTTCTGAGGTCAGGATTCGTTTTGGTGTGTTGGATATCCTTGGCACTTCCACATCTTTTACTGCATTTACAAGTGCCTGAATGTGCTGCGGTGTCGTTCCACAGCATCCGCCTAAGATAGAGGCTCCGGCTTCTGCTAAGGTTACTGCTGCTTTTGCAAATTCTTCCGGGTTCATCTTGTATACGGTTACCCCGTCTTCTAATTCCGGCATTCCTGCGTTTGGTTTTGCTAAAATTGGCACCTCTGCTACCTTTGCCATAGCCTCGATAAGAGGAATCATGCCTTCCGGTCCGGTAGAACAATTCAGTCCCACCGCATCGGCACCGAGACTCTGTAAGACCACCATCGCTGTAACAGGGTCGGTTCCATAGAGGGTTCTCCCATCTTCATTATAGGTCATGCTGACCATTACCGGTTTATCGGTAGTTTCCTTTAAGGCGATTAATGCCGCACGGCTTTCCTGAAGACTCATCATGGTCTCTACCACATACAAATCTACTCCGGCTTTTTCAATAGCACAAATCTGCTCCTTGTATACCTCTACCAGTTCTTCAAACTGCATATCTCCCATAGGATAGAGCTGTTTTCCACACATGGTCAAGTCTCCGGCAACGAGAGCTTTTCCCTCTGCCGCCTGTTTTGATAACTCCACCAGTGCCATATTCATTTCCTCTACTTTATCCTGTAATCCGTATTCTTCTAATTTGATACGATTTGCCGTAAAGGTAGGTGCATACAAAATGTTCGTTCCGGCTTTTACATATTCCTTTTGAAGATTGCATAAAACCTCCGGATGCTCTAATATCCACGCTTCCGGACAGCATCCCATAGGCATTCCCGCATTCATCAGATTAGAACCGGTTGCACCATCTAAAAATACCAGACCTTCTTCTGTCAGTCTTCTAAATTCTGTCTTTGTCATTGTCTCTCCCTGCTATCCTCTTATTCTATCCGTTCTTATCTCTCATTCGTCTAGGCTTTTATCTGCTCTATAATTCTGGCTATCAATGAAGCTCGGTTAAAAGGTGTCATAAAATAATATCCGTCTGCAGTCTCTTCTAATTTCTCTGCCAATTCCAAAGAAATCTCCACTGCCACTTCTTCCGCCTCTTCCCGGCTCATATCCTCTCTATAGCGTAATACCACCTCTTCCGGTACAAAAATACCCGGCATTTCGTTTGCAACAAATCTTGCATTTTTATAACTTACCAATGGCATAATTCCACAGATTAATTTTGCATCTATATGTTTTTTTATATAGGTAAGTCTTTCGATATCCTCTTTAGAATAGACCGGCTGTGTTAAAAAGCAACTGCATCCGGCATCTATCTTCTGTTGCATACGGCGGACAATGGCATCAGGATTTGCTCCATGATAATTCAGGGCACCTCCGTAAAATACCGGCTCATCTATAAATACATCCCGGTTCATTTCCTTGACATACTCCATAAATCTTATGGAATTAAAGTCAAAAACACCTTTAATATGTCCTCTGGCTTCTCTTGGTATCGGGTCTCCCGTTACAATCAGAAAATGACGGAGTTCGTTCATGTATGCTCCAAGCATTGCAGAACGGAGTGCTATCACGTTTTTATCCCGGCAGCAGACATGGGGCATTACTGCTATTCCCACCTCTCTTTGTACTGCTGATGCAAGCTGCATGGCATCCATACGGACTCTTGCCATTGGCGAATCTGCGAGGGTGATTAAGTCTACGCCTGCTTTTTTCAAACGTCTGCTTCCCTCCATTACTTTCTTGGTATCAATTCCAAAAGGTGGGTCTAATTCTACAATAAACGTCTTTTCACCACAGTTTAATTTTTCTTCAAAAGCAGACATCTTTGTCCTGCTTTCTTCCGCTGATACGATTCCGATTCTTTTCTCAGAAAGAGGTATCTGTTCTAAATGAGTGGAAATTTTTTCGATATAAGATGGCGTGGTTCCGCAACAGCCTCCTATAATGTTGATTCCAAGTCCTGCTATTTTTTCCATCATTTCAACGAAATATTCTTCATTGTTAGAGTAAATGGTCTTTCCGCGTAACGTATATGGATAACCTGCATTTGGCAGTGCCGTAACATATTTTTCATTTGGAAATGTCACCTTTTCTAACATCTGATAGAGATGTGCCGCTTCCATACCACAGTTAAAGCCGTAAGCATCTATGGTCTCCAGATTAGCTGCCGTCTGAATAATTCTCTCCATATTAAGACCGGACTTGGTATATCCGCTCTTATCACAGGAAAACTGTACGATGATAAAAACATCTGCTTTTTCTTTCAGATAGGCAGTAATCGGTTCTATGTAGTAAAAATCCGACTGTGTTTCAAAGACAAAACACTCTGCCCCCTCTTCTAGAAATGTATCGCAGATGGTTCTGTATTCCCCTAAAACATCCTCTTTTTCCTCAAATTCCATCTCCGGAATGGGTCCTAAATCAGCGGCAATAACCACGTCTTCACCAGACATCTCTACTGCTGCTTTTGCTGCCTTATATCCGGCTCTTATGCATGCTTTTACTTCTTCGATATCTTCTAAAAACATGGTATTACATGCAAAGGTATTGGTGCGTATTAACCTCGCCCCGCTTCGGATATAGTCTAAATGGATTGCCTTGATTTTCTCTGGGCAGTTCAGATTCTCCATTTCTGCGATTCCGTTTTTTATCGTATATTTTTTTTCGTAATAAGTTCCCATTGCACCATCGGTAAGAAGGCGGTGGGATTTTAAATATTCTTTTAA
>JBJELL010000227.1:0-2269 GCA_051879115.1 Lachnospiraceae bacterium | reverse complement strand
GAGGTTCTTTCAAGAATTACGAATGATGTAGATACTTTAGGACAGAGTTTGAATCAGAGTGTGACAACGCTCATTACATCTATTACGACGATTATCGGTGTTCTGATTATGATGCTGACCATCAGTCCACTTATGACATTGATTGCATTTGTGGTATTGCCAATATCGGCACTGCTTATCAGTGTTGTGATAAAGCACTCACAGAAATACTTTTTTACCCAACAGGAATATTTAGGAAAGATTAACGGACAGGTAGAAGAGGTATTCAGTGGACAGAATGTTGTCAAAGTATTCAACCGGGAAAATGCGGTAAAAGAAGAATTCAGAAAAGACAATGAGGTATTGTATCAGTCTGCATGGAAATCGCAGTTTTTCTCCGGTATGATGCAGCCGATTATGATGTTTGTTGGAAATCTCGGTTACGTGGCAGTTGCTGTAAGCGGAAGTCTTTTAGCTGTCAAAGGAACGATAGAAGTAGGAGATATTCAGGCGTTCATCCAATATGTAAAGAATTTCACACAGCCGATTACACAGGTGGCACAGGTGTCTAATATGTTGCAGTCTATGGCAGCAGCTTGTGAGAGAGTTTTTGAATTCTTAGAAGAAGAGGAAGAAGACCAGTACGTAGAAAATGCCGTTCAACCAGAGAATATACAAGGACGTGTATCTTTTGAAAACGTGGCATTTGGTTATAATTCGGATAAGATTGTCATTCACAACTTTAACAGTGAGATAGAACCGGGACAGATGGTGGCAATCGTAGGACCAACCGGAGCCGGAAAGACCACCATGGTAAAACTTTTGATGCGTTTTTATGATGTAAACAGCGGAAGTATCAAAGTTGACGGTCATGATATCAGAGATTTTAACAGAAGTGAGTTAAGGGAAAATTTCGGTATGGTGCTGCAGGATACTTGGCTGTTCAAAGGAACCATTATGGAGAATATCCGTTACGGTCGCTTAGATGCTACGGACGAGGAAGTCATTGCAGCAGCAAAAGCAGCCCATGCTCATCACTTCATATCCACTCTTCCGGGAGGATACCAGATGGAATTAAATGAAGAGGCAAGCAATGTATCCCAGGGACAAAAACAGCTTCTTACGATTGCAAGAGCTATTTTAGCGGATAACCGGATTTTGATTTTAGATGAGGCAACCAGCTCTGTTGATACGAGAACGGAGGCAAGAATCCAAAAAGCGATGAATAATCTGATGAAGGGAAGAACCAGTTTTGTAATAGCCCACAGATTGTCCACGATAAAAGATGCGGATTTAATTCTGGTTATGAAGGATGGAGATATTATTGAGCAGGGAACTCATGAAGAACTCTTAGAAAAACGCGGATTCTATGCGGATTTATACAATTCACAGTTTGAAGAAGCCATGGCATAAATTATAAAAAAAGTATGAAAAAATCTTTTTCATACTTTTTTCTTTTGCTTTTTTGTATTGAATGTGATATGATTAAGTCTGCTATGTAAAGCGTGCATCTATAGTCTAATGGATAGAACGCTGGACTCCGATTCCAGTAATGTGGGTTCGACTCCCGCTAGATGCATTTTATCAGTGATATTCAGGACATAAGAAACAAAGAAGAATTCTAGGAGGTTTTTATGAATACTGAAAATGAAAACATGAAAAAAGTCAAAGAGTTTTTTGAGAAAAATGGAAAATATGTCATTATGGGAATTATGGCAATTATTATTATAGCAGGGATGGTAATGCTGATAAGTGAGAATAAAAGTAAGCAGGAAGATTCAAAAGTAAGAACGGAAAAGGTATTGAGTGAGGAATACAAAGTTGATGAGAATGAAGTCATTACAAAGTTAATGAAGAGTTATTATAAATCCTATGCTTCCGGTGATGTGGATGCGTTGAAAAAGATTGCAACACCAATCTCCGATTTAGAGCAAAGCTATATCAAGATGTTCAGCAAGCGTGTGGAAGGATATAACAATATTAAATGTTATGTCAAAGAGGGATTGGACAAGAAGTCTTATATCGTATCGGTAACTATGAATATGAAGTTTCCAGACATTGAGACACAGGTACCTTCTTTAGAGACCTTTTATGTTAGAACAGATGACGAGGGAAATCTCTATATTGATAATCTCTACAGTACCTTTAATTATATTGCGACACAGGAAAAAGAAGTGGACGAGACGGTTGCAGAGTTCATTGACAACTATGAGAAGCAGGATGATTTTGTAAAACTGGCTGAGAGTATTGAAAAGAAGAGTGAGAAGGCAATCAAGTCCGATGAAAGTCT
>JBJELL010000226.1:0-2270 GCA_051879115.1 Lachnospiraceae bacterium | reverse complement strand
TGGGTATCCGCTATGACAGACCGTATCGTAAGTGTGCGAGAATTGTTGGAGATACCATGGGTAAATACCATCCTCATGGGGATAGTTCCATCTACGAAGCACTGGTTGTTATGGCACAGGATTTTAAAAAGGGAATGCCTTTAGTAGACGGACACGGTAACTTCGGTTCCATCGAAGGAGACGGTGCCGCAGCTATGCGTTATACCGAAGCCCGTCTGCAAAAGATTACCCAAGAGGCATACCTTGCGGATTTGGATAAGAATGTGGTGGATTTCGTACCAAACTTTGATGAGACGGAAAAGGAACCGGAAGTTCTGCCGGTAAAGGTGCCTAATATCCTTATCAACGGTGCCGAGGGAATTGCCGTCGGCATGGCAACCAGCATCCCGCCTCATAATTTTGGAGAGGTCATTGACGGGGTAAAAGCCTATATGAAAAACCCGGATATCAACACCGAACAGATGATGGAATACATCAAAGGACCGGATTTTCCAACCGGAGGCATTGTGACGAATAAAGACGATTTGCTTGCTATCTATTCCACCGGAAGCGGAAAAATCAAAGTCCGTGGAAAGGTAGAGATAGAAAAGGTCAAAGGCGGCAGGGAGCGGTTAGTCATAACCGAGATTCCATACACTATGATAGGTGCAAATATCGGCAAATTCTTGAACGATGTTTTTGCACTGGTGGAGACTAAAAAGACTACCGATATCGTAGACATTTCCAACCAGTCCTCAAAAGAGGGAATCCGCATTGTCATCGAGCTAAAGAGGGGAGCAGATGCCGAAAACCTCTGCAACCTTTTATATAAAAAGACCAAATTAGAAGATACCTTCAGTGTCAACATGCTTGCTGTTGCAGATGGAAAACCGGAGACGATGGGAATCGTACCGATGATACGCCACCATGTGAATTTCCAGTACGAGATTGCAACGAGAAAATATAAGACACTTTTAGAAAAAGAATTAGAGAAAAAAGAAGTACAGGAGGGATTGATTAAGGCATGTGATGTTATCGACTTAATCATAGAAATCCTGCGGGGTTCTAAGAATATCAAAGATGCAAAGGCGTGTCTTATGCATGGTAAGACCGATAAGATTCACTTTAAGTCGAAAACATCCGAAAAAGAGGCTGCTAAGCTGTGCTTTACCGAGCGTCAGGCAACGGCAATTTTAGAAATGCGTCTGTACAAATTAATCGGTTTAGAATTAGAAGCGCTGATAAAAGACCATGAAAAGACCTTAAAAAACATTGCCACTTATGAGGACATCCTAAGCAACCGTACCACGATGGCAAAGGTCATTATGAAAGAGTTAGATGCCTTTAAAAAAGAATATGCAAAAGAGCGCAGGACTGTTATTGATAACGTAAAGGAAGCTGTGTTTGAAGAGAAGAAAGTAGAAGAGATGAATGTTGTCTTTTTGATGGACCGTTTCGGGTATGGAAGAACGGTGGATGAGGCAACCTATGAGAGAAATAAAGAGGCGGCAGATAACGAGAACCGCTACGTTCTCCCATGTAAGAATACGGACAAAATCTGCGTGTTTACGGATAAGGGAAGCATGCATCTAATCAAAGTCTTAGACCTTCCGTTTGGCAGGTTTAGGGATAAGGGACAGCCGATTGATAACATAAGTAACTATGACAGCAGTCAGGAGAATATCGTATACCTTATGAACCTGCAGGCATTGTTAGAAAAAAGAGTAGTGTTTGGAACGAAAAACGGCATGTTCAAGTTGGTAAACGGAAGTGAATTTGACGTAGCAAAGCGTACTACGGCAGCTACAAAATTAGCAGAAGGAGACAGCCTTTTAACGGTGCAGGCAATCGAAGGAGATGAGAGTATCATTCTTCGCTCCACAAAGGACTATTTCCTGCGTTTAGATACAGGACAGATACCGGAGAAGAAAAAAGGTGCTATCGGTGTGAGAGGAATGAAAACGGGCACAGATGAGACGATGGAAGAAATCTATATCCTTGCACCGGAGGAAGAAAAGACTGTTTTAGTAAAAGAAAAAGAAGTGGCATTGCACAGACTCCACATTGGAAAGAGAGACTCTAGAGGCGTAAAGAAATGACATTTGAGCAGGCAGAGGAATATGTAGAACGTACAAAAAAATATGGCAGTATCCTGGGTCTTGAAAGTATCAGAAATCTGATGCACCATCTAAAAGACGTACAGGAAGAGTTACCGATTATCCACGTTGCAGGAACCAATGGGAAGGGTTCTGTCTGTGCATTTTTAGCATCTGCTTTAGAGGAAGGCGGAT
>JBJELL010000225.1:0-2275 GCA_051879115.1 Lachnospiraceae bacterium | reverse complement strand
AGTTATTTTTTTTCGCCACGGATTCTGTCAGACTGCTTTGAAATGTCATTGACGCTAACGTTGCTGTCTCCTCTGTTTCTTTTTCCTCTAAACTCAATGGAATCCTTGTATCAAGTTGTAGTTCTTCTCCTTCTCTTACCTTTACTTCATCCGGTACCTTGCTCTGCAAAACAAAATATACAAAAAAAAGGAAAAATACCACCATCCCTGCAAAAAATCTCTTTTTCATTTATTATCACATCCTTTTTTAACCATAACAAAAAGAGGCTGTTAAGCCTCTTTTAGTATGTGATAATTTCCTCACTTATAAACTATGATTTTTGTGACAGTTCAGCCACAGTCTGCAACATGGGACTGCCGCACTCATCATTTTGCTGCTGATAGAGTTACGATTTTTTGGTTTTGCCTGCTAATTCTTTCATCTCCCTTGCATTCTCAAGAACCGTCTCTGTGATGCTCACACCGCCTAACATCCTTGCTAACTCCCGGATGCTTTCTTCATTGTCTAATTTTTGAATTTCTGATTTGGTCTTTCCCTTTTCCACCTGTTTTTCAATCAGGAAATGGGTATCGGACATTGCAGCAATCTGTGGTAAATGGGTAATACAGATGACCTGATGCTTCTTACCGATAAGGTTCATCTTTTCTGATACCTTCTGGGCTGTCCGTCCACTGATTCCCGTATCTATTTCGTCAAAAATCAGGGTCTCAATGGCATCATTTTCCGCTAATACTGTCTTTAATGCAAGCATGATACGGGAAAGTTCTCCCCCGGATGCAACCTTACTTAGTGGCTTTAATTCCTCTCCCGGATTCGTGGAAATTAAAAACTCTGCTTCGTCATATCCATTTGCTGTAAAATGTTCTAATTTTTCAAACTGCATCTGCAATTCTACCGTTTCAAAATTCAAATCCAGCAAATGGTCTCTGATAAGCCCACTTAATTCTTTTGCATATTTTTGACGAATCTTAGAAAGTTTTTTGCTGGATTTTTCCAGTTCTGCCGTTGCATTTTTTAATTTTTCCCTCAAGCTGTTAACATAGGCATCGTAATCTAAAAGATTTTCCCTGCGTTTTTCCTTTTCCTCTTTTGCCTTTAGAATCTCTTCGATGGTATCTCCATATTTTGACTTTAGATGGTTGATTTCATCCAGTCTGCTCTCTATGTTGTGGAATTCTTCTTCTTCAAATTCCAGACCTGTAAGATAGTCTGCAAGTTCTCTGTTAAAATCATTCAAAAGACTGTCTATCTCGGCTAACTGCTCATCTAAGGAGGTAAGCTGCGAATCGTATTCCGTCACGGAATTCAACTCTCTTAATGCCCTTCCTGTAAAATCTGCGGCATTTTCTCTTCCTTCCGAAGTCATCTGATAGGCAAGTCCGCAGGCTTCTGCTATCTTCTTACCATTGACCATTTTCTTATAGGTCTCTTCTAACTCCTCATCCTCTCCGATTTCAAGTTCTGCCTTTTCAATCTCATCAATTTCAAATTCCAGAAAAGAGAGCTCTCTTTTTTGTTCTTCCTTATCAATGTCCTTTGTCTCAAGCTCTTTTTTTAAGGAGATATATTCCTCGTACTGCTTCTTTACCTGTAATTTTACCCTTTCTGTCTCGTTCTTCGCATAATCATCTAACAGGGCTAACTGCTTTTTTTTCTGTGTCAGGGACTGATGCTCATGCTGTCCGTGAATATCTATTAGAAGGGACGCTGCTTCTTTTACCTTCGCTGCCGACATACTCTCGGAATTAATCTTTGCAACACTTCTTCCCCCGGTAATCTTACGGCTCATAATAACCTGTCCGTCTTCCGGGAAAATGTCCATCTCTTTTAATTTTGCAATGGTTTCCTCGTCTTTTACTTCAAAAATCAGCTCTACTAAGGCATAATCTGCCCCTTCTTTTAGCATTTCTTTTGTCACTTTCTGCCCCAATGCCATATTGATAGAGCCGATAATCAGAGATTTTCCCGCACCGGTCTCTCCGGTTAAAATATTGAGTCCTTCTTCAAACTCCACTTCCATCTCATCCATCAGAGCTAAATTTTTTACATGTAGATTTCGTAACATGATTTCTCCTTCTACTCTCTTCTACATCTATGTGTTCTTATTCTATTTATCTTCCACCATCTTGCGGAGTCTGTCCATAAGCTGTATGTTCTCTTCTACAGAACGCACCGCACACATGATGGTATCATCTCCTGCAATCGTACCGACAATTTCATGAAAATTCATAGCATCTAACGCTGCTGCCACTGCCATTGCCATACCGGAAACCG
>JBJELL010000224.1:0-9762 GCA_051879115.1 Lachnospiraceae bacterium | reverse complement strand
ATTCCGGTTAAAAGAGGCGCGCACTGTAAAGCCAACTGTGTCTGTAAATCCTCCTGATCCAATTCTTCTATGATTTGAAATACTTCTTTACTCATGGCTTCTCCTTTCCTCGGTTAGATTTATCTAACTCTCGTATATTCTAACTAACTTTATAAGAGAAATCAACCCCTTTAATGGTCAGCTTTTCTCAATAAGGGGGTTGTTACACTAATCATGCGATATTACTGATAGAACAGGTTGTAGCAGCTTTCTGGTCTTTCTAAGCAGATGCATGAGCAAAATTAAATGCCGTGGTCAACTGTTTGAGATCTATAACCTAAAAAGGGTCATCAGGTTTCAATCGAGTTTTGACCACGGCATTTAAAATAATTAGTGCAATCCTGTACATTCGCACTGTCTTACCGTCACTGTACGGATATTCTGTCCATGCATATAACCGCAGGCTTTCAATCCTTCTCTTATTACGTTATTCCATTTTTTTGCTGACAGATGGCAGACGGTGTCATCATCTAACTCCACCGTACATGCATCCTCCATTTCACACTCTTTTCCACAGGCAATCTGATAGGTGCTTTTTCTACTGATTGCCCCAATTTCTTCGAGCGTGTTTACCATCCGGTAGACTGTCGCCGTACCGATTCTGCTATCTGCTTTTACTGCCTTATAATAAATCTCTTTGCAGCTTGAGCACTCCTCTTCTAAAATGATGTCGATTAACATCAGGCGCTGTTTCGTAATCCGGCATCCTCTTTCCCGCAGCTTTTCTATAATGAGTTCTTTTTGCATCTTTGTTCTGCGGTAATTTTTCACCTCTTTATTCATGTGAACAATGTCCGCCACAATGCTTGCAGTCACAGCCGCACTGAAGCGATTTTCCATTCTTTTTATCTCTTACCATGCTTCTGATAATCAGTGCCACTGCACCGAATACAATCAGTCCTACTACTGCTGTTCCCAAAATCAGCGCCTCCTTTTTTATTTTACACCTGCCATGCCCTTAACATTAACTTTTAATGTATGGTTCTCTTTATAAGGACGGAAAAGCAGATAAATAAATCCAATCACGAATATAAAAGCTACTACTGTTCCAATTCCAAAAGTTCCTGTTGTAATCAGTGTACCAATCTGGTAAACGCATAAGGATACCACATAGGCTAAAATTGTCTGATATCCGATTGCAAACCAGAACCATTTCGTATTATTCATCTCACGTTTGATGGCTCCCATCGCTGCAAAACATGGTGCACATAAGAGGTTGAATATCAGGAAGGAATACGCTGCAACGGCTGTCATAGTAGTTGCCAGTGTTCCCCAAATCTCTGCTCCGTCCTCTGCCACTTCTGCAAATCCAAAGAGGACACCAAAGGTTGCTACTACGTTCTCTTTTGCAATCAAACCTGTTACTGCTGCGACTGCCATCTTCCAGTTGCCCCATCCAAGAGGTTTGAAGATTGGTGCAATTACACCGCCGATTGCTGCAAGAATGCTGTTGTCTAACTGTTCAGCCTCTAACATGGTAAAGCTGCCGTCTACCCATCCAAAGCCCTGTAAGAACCAGAGTACGATGGTAGAAAGAAGGATGATAGTTCCCGCTTTTTTGATGAAAGACCATCCACGCTCCCACATGCTACGAAGAACATTTCCCACAGTTGGCATATGATATGCCGGAAGTTCCATAACGAATGGTGCCGGGTCTCCGGCGAACATTTTTGTTTTCTTCAAAATAATACCGGAGCAGATAATTGCTGCAATTCCTACAAAGTATGCACTCCATGAAACCCATCCGGCATTGTCAAAGAATGCTCCTGCAATCAAAGCAATAATTGGTAGCTTTGCTCCACACGGAATGAAGGTAGTTGTCATAACCGTCATCTTACGGTCACGGTCATTCTCTATGGTTCTAGATGCCATGATACCCGGAACACCGCATCCGCTTCCAATTAACATCGGAATAAATGACTTACCGGATAAACCGAACTTACGGAAAATTCTATCCATGATAAAGGCAACACGTGCCATATATCCACAGGACTCTAAAAACGCAAGGAAGATAAAGAGTACTAACATCTGAGGTACGAATCCCAGAACAGCTCCCACACCGCCTACAATACCGTCAGCTACAAGGCTGGTCAGCCAGTCTGCACAATGGATGCTCTCCAACGCACTTGTCACTCCCGGTACAATCCATTCTCCAAACAGGGTGTCATTTGTCCAACCCGTCAACCAATCACCTACGGTTGTAACGGAAACATAATATACCACAAACATAACTGCTGCAAAAATCGGAAGAGCTAACCATCTGTTCGTTACTACTCTGTCAATCTTATCGGAAATGGTCAATTCCTTTGTCTTATTCTTGGTACAGCAGTCTCCGATAATGCTGGAAATATATACGTAACGCTCATTTGTGATAATACTTTCCGTATCATCATCCATGATATCTTCCATATCCTTAATTAAGTCCGACATATCCGGTACAATCTGCATCTGTTCTGGAATCTTATCATCCTTTTCTAATAATTTGATTGCAAAGAATCTTCTCTGTTCCATCGGGATACTGGCATCAATTCTCTCTTCTGCCTGTTCTACGATTGCCTCTACTTCCTCCGCAAACTTGTGAACCGGAACACTGGCTCCTTTTTTCTGTGCTAAGGCTACGGCTTTTTCTGCCGCCTTTGTAATGCCCTTTCCCTTAAGCGCTGAGATTTCTACAACTTCACAGCCAAGTTTTTCGCCCAGCTTATCAATATGTATCTTATCTCCATTTTTCTCTACAATATCCATCATGTTTACCGCCATGATAACCGGGATTCCAAGCTCCATAAGCTGTGTAGACAGATAGAGGTTTCTTTCAATATTCGTTCCGTCTACGATATTCAGAATCGCATCCGGTCTTTCATTAATCAGATAGTTTCTTGCCACCACTTCTTCTAAGGTATATGGTGAGAGGGAATAGATTCCCGGCAGGTCCATAATGACTACGTCTTTATGTCCTTTCAATTTTCCTTCCTTTTTTTCTACGGTAACACCAGGCCAGTTTCCAACAAACTGGTTTGAACCGGTTAACGCATTAAACAATGTCGTCTTACCACAGTTCGGATTACCTGCTAATGCAATTTTTACTGACATTCCTAAAACTCCTTTTCCTGTTTGTCATTTCTACTACTTGTTAGCTGTAACTAACCTTTCATCAAAAAAATTCGGGATTTCTCATCCCTTTTGATTTTTGCAGATTATTCCACCTCAATCATTTCAGCATCGGCTTTTCTCAAAGATAGTTCATATCCTCTCACAGTCACCTCTACCGGATCCCCTAACGGCGCAACCTTTCTCACATACACATCGACACCCTTTGTAATGCCCATGTCCATGATACGTCTTTTTACCGGTCCTTCCCCGGATAACTTCCTGACTTTTACCGTCTTACCGCACGGTACTTCTCTCAAAGTTCCCATCATCTAATAACTCCTTTAAACCATAATTTTATTTGCCATATCTTTTCCGATTGCGACTCTCGAATCTTTTACATTCACAATCATATTTCCACCAATCTCAGATACGACAGTAACCAAACCTCCGGCTACAAAACCAAGATTCTCTAAAAATCTTTTTGTTTCCTCTTTTCCGCCTACTTTTTTAATAACATTCGGCTCTCCTGTATTTACCATTGTTAAAGGCATACTCATCATCTTCCTTTCTCTTTTTTTGTGAGAACACTTCGTGTTGATAATGATTTTCATTTACGTTTTTTCTACGGTTAGTATATGCTAACAAACATTAGTTGTCAAGAACCTTATTGATATTTTTTTCTCATTTGGTAACAGCCATAACCTGCGGTATAGGGTTACCACACGAATTATTTTGTTGTTACTGATAAAACAGGTTATCGGAAGATGAACTTTCTTTTGAATAAATCACCCATCTTCCGATAACCTGTTTTATCAGTAGAAAAATAATTCATGCGACAGCCCCATACCGTAGGTTATGGCTGAACCTCATTTAGGAATGAATTGAAAAAAATGTCCATACATGTTATAATTTTCCGAGATTACTACATAAGACAGAGGATAAATTACTTTTTAATACATGGGGGTATTTTACACAATGACAAACAACGAATCTGCTGAGAATTATTTAGAAACAATTTTAGTACTTGGGAAATCTCTTCCTGTGGTACGTTCTGTAGATATTGCAAACGAAATGGGATTTAAAAAATCCAGCGTCAGTGTCGCAATGAAAAATCTGCGTACAAAAGGGTATATCACCGTATCTGATGCCGGTTATATCAGCTTAACCGAAAGTGGCAGGGAGATTGCCGATATGATTTATGAACGCCACACACTGCTCTCCTCCTGGTTAGAACGTTTAGGCGTGGATGCCGAGATTGCCGCACAGGATGCATGCCGGTTAGAGCACGTTCTCAGTAAGGAGAGTTTTGAGGCGATTAAGAATCATATTAAATAACGTTTGCCATATGTGAAAACAAAAAGCAGACGAGCATCCCGATTCCGGTTGGAAGCAGGAACGCCAGTGCCATCCAGCACCAGCTTCCTGTTTCTTTTTTTATGGTCAAAAGAGTGGTGGAACAGGGCCAATGCAGCAATGAAAAAAGCATGGTACAGACTGCGGTTATCCACGTCCAGCCATTGTCTATGAATAATGCTTTCATTTCATTCAGATTTTCCATCTCCACAAGACTTCCCTGTGATAAATAGGTCATAATAACAATCGGTATCACAATCTCGTTTGCAGGAAATCCCAAAATAAATGCCAGCAAAATCACACCGTCAAGACCCAAAAGACATGCAAAGGGGTCTAGAAAATTTGCACAATAGCACAACAGATTCATATCTCCAACCTGCACATTCGCCAAAATCCAAATGATTGCTCCTGCCGGAGCCGCCACTGCCATGGCACGCTTTAATACGAACAGGGTTCTGTCAAAAATTGAACGGACTAATACCTTTCCAATCTGAGGTCTGCGGTAAGGCGGCAGTTCCAAAGTAAATGCAGAAGGCATTCCTTTCAGTACCGTCTTAGACAGAAAATAGGATGACAAGAAAGTCATTGCTACGCCAAAGAGGACTACGGCTGTTAAAAGTATTGCTGAAATTATAGTTGCAGATATACCGCCTGCTGTTCCCACAAAGAACATGGTAATAATGGCTATCAATGTTGGGAAACGCCCATTGCAGGGCACAAAATTATTTGTAAGAATGGCAATTAATCGCTCTCTTGGTGAATCGATGATGCGACATCCTACGACTCCTGCGGCGTTACAGCCAAATCCCATGCACATGGTTAATCCCTGTTTTCCACAGGCGTGGCAACGCTGGAAAGGTTTATCTAAGTTATAGGCAATTCGTGGCAGGAATCCGGCATCTTCCAAAAGGGTAAAAAGCGGAAAGAATATCGCCATTGGAGGAAGCATCACCGCTACTACCCACGCTAAGACCCGATAAGCTCCTAATATCAGCACACCGGTAAGCCAGTCTGGTGCATAGCATTTTTCAAAAAGGATAACCAACCAATCCTGAACCCAAAAGAGTCCCTTAGATAACAGTTCCGACGGGTAGTTTGCCCCTGTAATCGTAAGCCATAGGATCATTGCAAGCATAAGTATCATCACTGGATATCCGGTCTTTTTACTTGTAAAAAAACGGTCTAACCAGCGGTCCTTTTCACTATACTTCTCATTCTCGTATACCACAGTTTGGGCTGCTATCTCTTCTGCTTTTTTGATATAGGAAGATACGGTTTCTTCCGTTTCCTCCTGTTCTCTTTCATCGGCCCTGTTAAAAACAGTCTTTTCTTCTATGCACGGCTTTGTTTTTTCAATGACGTCATCCAGTACTTTTAAGAATCTTTCCGTGGTCTTTTTATCTCTTGCCACAGTTCCCACAACCGGAACTCCCAATTCCTTAGAAAGTCTGTCTAAGTCAATGCGAATTCCCTTTTTTTCTGCTTCATCCAGCAGATTCACACACACTACAACGCATCCTGCTATCTTTTGTATCTGCAAGACCAGATTCAGATTCCGTTCTAAACAGGTGGCGTCACAGACAACCACCACCGCATCACTATTTCCCCTACAGATAAAATCCCTTGCCACTTCTTCTTCCGGGGAATGAGTTGCTAATGAGTAGGTTCCCGGAATGTCCACAAATACATAGGAATTTTTCTTACTCTTGCAATAACCCTTAGCACTTCCCACTGTTTTTCCCGTCCAGTTTCCGGTATGCTGGTTCATTCCGGTCAGGTTATTAAAAAGAGTGCTCTTACCGACATTGGGATTTCCGGCAAGAGCAACTACATAGTCTTTTTCTGTCACTTCCATAACTCCCCCTGTCTTTCAATTAAGATGTCTCTCCCATCTTTCTTACGGATTGCAATGACAGCTCCTCTTACAAGATAGGCTCCCGGGTCTTTTGCCGGACTGTATCCGATACATTCAATTTTCGTTCCCTCTATCATTCCAATATCCAAAAGACGTCTTTTAATATCCTCTTTTGATAACAGTTTTTTTATAACTGCTTTCTCTCCCTGTACCATATCGCTAAGTCTGATTTCTTTCTCCATAAAAATATCCTTACATCATTTCGGGATAAAAACCCTTCTTTTTCCAATATTATTATATTGTGTCTTTCCTTTTTTGTGACAAAAGGGTTTTCTGATATACCAGATACCAGATGGTAAAAAAGATAATTCCATAGACGGATGCCAAAGGCACTGCCGTACCAATCGTTACCAGATTTGCATCCGGCTGAATACTGAACAGGTAGGAAAATGGCACTCTTACTAAAAATGAGGCAGAGATTCCCTGTATCATAACCGGCATTGTTTTTCCATGACCGTTAAAATAGCCGATATAGCTGAATACAATGCAGGTTAAAATAGCCTCCGGGCTGAAACCTCTCAGATATTCGGCTGATTTTGCAATGTAATCCGGGTTTGATGTAAACAATGCCGAAGGAATGTCTCCTCTAAAATAGCTCAGCATTGTGACAAATACGCCTATGGTAACGCCGATTAACATACCAATATGCATTGCTTTTTTTGCCCGATCCTCTCTTCCGGCACCTACATTCTGTGCCACAAAAGCAGACATAGACTGCATCAAAGAAGACGGAATCAACATAACAAAAGAGATTACCTTCTGGGCTATTCCATAACCGGAAGAAGCCTCTAATCCGATTCCGTTAATAATGGCACACAGGATTAAAAAGGACAGGTTCGTCAAAAGCTCCTGTAACGCAATCGGAAATCCCGTCCGTAAAAAATTCTTAATTTCCGAATGAAAGCCGATATCTCGTTTTGTAAAATGAAATGGTAAGTCCTGACTTTGAATAATTATCAATGACAAAATCACACTGACACACTGTGCTAATATGGTCGCAAGGGCTGCTCCTGCCACATTCATATGAAAGACTGCTACAAAGACCAAATCTCCAACCACATTCACGACGCAGGCAATGGCTACAAAGATAAGTGGCAGCTTTGAGTTGCCTAACCCCCTGAAAATACCACTGATGACATTGTAGGCAACGACAAAGAAGATTCCACCGCCGCAGATTCTGATATAGGTTACCGTCAAATCATAGGCTTCCTTCGGGGCATTCAGCCAGGATGCAAACTGTGGGGCAAAGATAAGAAGTAATATCATCAATGCTGTTGCAAACACTACAAAAAAGGCAACAGCACCTCCTATGACCTTGCCGATTTTCTCATTTGCGTTTTCACCAAGGTATCGTCCGATTAAGACCGTTACTCCCATCGTCAGTGCGGCAATCACAAAAGTTACCAGACTGATGATATTACTTCCTGTAGATACTGCTGAAATTCCGGCATCCGTTCCAAACTGTCCCACCACAAGAAGGTCTACGGCACCATACATTGCCTGTAATACTAATGCTCCGAGAATCGGTATCATGAATTTGACTAGTTTTTTTGCAATACTCCCCTGTGTAAAATCTCCTGATATTGTATTTTGTTCCACTGTATTTCTCCTATTCTATCTTTATCATTTATCCTATTTTACCAAAATAGCACACTCGCTCTCCATATCATAATAGAGCTTTGCAGGTTCTTCTTCTAACACACATACCTGAATCATATTCTCTAAATCCTCATACTCCGAACAGATTTCAAGAAAATGATTCTCCATCTCATCTAAAAGTTTTGGTTGATACACCTTGCGTTTTTCATTTTCAAAAACTGCCCCATAAAAGATATCCGACTCTACCAAATCCTGAAACATATGGCTTCCAAAGGAAAGTTCCGGCATATATCCCACCTGACTGTATGCCACCTCAAAAATAGCACAGAATCCGCTGATATCCGCAAATGCCACGGGAACTCCCAATTCCGGTGAGGAAGTTCCGATACGTCCCGGAACTATCAGTACAATATTTTTCTTCTGATTCTTGAAGTACTGATTGATTTTCCCGATTGCTCTCGCCACTGACGGTTTTTTCGCATAGGGATAGCTGTAATATTCATAAGCATCCACCTTAATCACGACCTGAACCTCATCTGCTCTAGAACGTCCCATGGTACTGTGTTCAATATGCAGAATCTTCTCTTCTTCCGGTAACTTTGGTATCTCAATCTTCTCTCCTCCAATGCAGACTTGAAGTGGACGGCACTGTAAGAGGTTCACAACAAAATCTTTTTCCTTGCCAAGGTTCACTGTGTACTCAATATCTACCGGAGTTCCATAGGCTTCTTCTAAGACGGCAAGGGAATCTTTCATCATTTTTGTAAATTCCTCATTCTTTGCAAGACCCTGACAAGAGATGAAATAAATATCTCTTCGCCTTCCCTGCTCTCTGAACTGCCTTTCTGCATCGGTGTCATGCTCTAAAAGGTTTCTCTTGCAGTTTTCAGAAAATAATGGGAGCGCATCTTCCATCGAAATCTCACTCAATTCATTTTTTTCAATATCCAACACATCTAACTTTCTCTGGGAATAGCGATGGCGGTCTGCCACATTCGGACGTGCAAAGGCAAGGGGCTTATCTAAGGAAATCAGACGGGGATAATCTCCCTGGGTTCTGTCTACCGCCTTCGTTCCCAGTCCTGCCACGATACGAAGCATTCCCGCTGCCGGGTCCATCTCCTGCATGAAGCGATACATACTGTAAGAATAGCCGACTCCTGCTGCATTCGGCATAAAATACTGCTCGAAATAAGAACCGGACACTCGCTGCACCAACAGTGCCATCTGTTCATCCCTCTCCTGAAGATTACGGAGTTTCCGGTATTCTAATGCGGACGGATTCAGCGTGCTGGCATAGACCTCTTTGACTGCTTTTTCAAAGGCCTCTAATCTCTCATCGGCATCTCCTGCATTGACACAGAATACGGAATCGTATTTTCCTGCAAAGGCATTTCCAAATCCATCTTCTAAGATACTACTAGAGCGGACAATAATCGGACATCTTCCGAAATAATCCAACACACGTTTGAATTTTTCCCTAATATCCTCCGGAAAATGACCTTCTAAAATCGCCTGGCGAAATTCCTCTGCCACCTCAAAATATCCCTCTTCTGTCCTCTGCTTAATCCGCAGATCCCAACAGCCGTTTTCCACGATGAAGGTATAAAAGACATCGGCCCCGATAAAAAACGAATCATGAGGCTCCGTATGTCTTGCTACCTGTGGCAGCTTATGCTCAATAATTTTTCTGGCTAAGAGCATTCCACAGGATTTTCCTCCAATCATTCCCGTTCCAATCATCCTGCTTCGTACCTCAAAATAAT
>JBJELL010000223.1:0-2290 GCA_051879115.1 Lachnospiraceae bacterium | reverse complement strand
GTCAGGAAAAAGAAAAGGTAATAAAAGAATACCTTGCTCTGGGACTGGAGGAATCATTATGTCATTGATTGAAACAGGATTTTTAGAATATGAAGAATTATCGGAAAAACAGACACTTCCAACAAAGGCACGTTTTGAAAAAGGACCGGTTGCAGTTATCGAATGTGTACAGGAAATACCCTGTAATCCCTGTGAGAGTTCCTGCAAACTGGGCGCTATTGAGATAGGAAATCCCATCACAAATCTCCCCCATTTATTAGAAGAAAAATGTGTGGGATGCGGGGTCTGTGTATCAAAGTGTCCGGGACTGGCAATTTTTGTTGTCAATAAGGTCTATTCAAAGACAAGTGCTACGGTATCGTTTCCCTATGAATATTTTCCAACTCCAAAAGAGGGAGAGGAAAAGGAAGCAGTTAACCGGAAGGGTGAGGTTGTATGTAAAGGAACGATTTTAAAGGTGGTAAACCCGGAGTCCTTTGATCACACACCGGTGGTTACGATAGAGATATCAAAGGAATATGCAGATGAAGTCAGAAGTATCAAAAGAGGGTGATAGAATGAGCAGAGAAATGACGGATGATATGATTGTGTGCAGATGTGAGGAAGTAACCCTTGGAGAAATCAGACAGGCGATCAGAGAAGGGGCAAGAGATGTAGTCGGTGTGAAACGGCGTGTGCGGGCAGGAATGGGACTGTGTCAGGGTAAGACCTGTGAAAAAATGGTACAGCAGATTCTTGCATCGGAACTGCATATTGACATCAGCGAGACAGGAAAATCATCAGCCCGTCCACCGATTAGACCGGTTACTTTTGGAGAACTTGCATGGAGGGAAGAGAAATGACAATGAAGTTTGAAGATTATAAAGAATACTTGAGCCCTGTTTTTTATAAACAGACAGATATTATTGCAAAGACAGCAAAGGGATGTTATTTAACCGATGTAAATGGAGAAAAATATATTGATTTTGTACAGGGAATAGCAGTCAATGCATTAGGACATAATTATCCGCCGATTGTAGAGGCGATTCAAAATCAGGCGGGAAATCTTGTCAATGCATCCTTTAATCTGGTAAATTATGAGTCTACACTAACGCTTGCTAAGAATCTTGCAGGAGTCACGCCAGAGGGACTGACCTCTATTTTTTTTGCAAACGGAGGTGCAGAGGCTACAGATGGAGCATTAAAACTGGCAATGTCCTATACCGGAAGAAGTGCTGTTATTGCATTTATGGGTTCTTTCCACGGAAGAACCGTAGGAGCTACCTCTATTACCGGGTCTAATTCTAAGTACAGAAAGCATTATAATCCTTTGATGGGAAATGTCTATTTCGCTCCATATCCGAGCAAAGATATCTGCCCGGAAGGCATGAATGAAGAAGAGAGAGCAGAATACTGTCTGTGGGAGTTAGAAAAGCTGTTACAATATGTTGTCTGGCCCGAAGATGTGGCATGTATCTATATGGAGCCCGTCATGGGAGAAGGTGGTTATGTGGTACCATCTAAGATCTTCGCGCAGGGTGTAGCCAAGATTTGTAAAAAATATGGGATTCTGCTTATCTTCGATGAGATTCAATGCGGTTACGGAAGAACCGGAAAGATGTGGGCGAGCCAGCATTTTGATGTCATCCCGGACATTATGACGGTGGGAAAAGCCATTGCAGGCGGTATGCCAATGAGTGCCGTCATCAGTACACCGGAAATTATGGATAAGTGGCCGATTGGTACACATGGAACCACCTTTGGGGGAAATCCGGTAGCCGCAGCAGCCGGATGTGCAGTCTTAGAGCAATTTGAAGATGGAACCCTGTTAGAAAATGTCAATATTATGGGAAGCTATTTAAAGGAAAAACTATTAGAAATACAGAAAAAATATCCGTGTATATCTGATGTTCGGGGCATCGGACTGATGGTAGCCATTGAGTTTTCTCATGAAGACGGCACTCCGGCACCGGATATCTGGACAAAAGTAAAGGCGAATTGCTTAAAACGCCACATGCTGACCCTCAACTGTGGTGTTCACGGAAATGGTATGCGTTTTGCAACGCCGTTGAATGTAAAAAAAGAAGAGATTGACGAAGGTGTGGGAATCTTAGAAGCGTCTATTGCAGAGTTGTACCAGTAGATAAAAAAGAGCGTTACCGGAAAAATCCTGTAATAACGCTCTTTTTTTGTTGTAGTGTTTCCTGAAAATCAATCTGTAATCCCAAAATATTCACAAAAAGCAGCCGAAATATCTGCAATGTCTTCCTTCGTATCATTTTCCATCCACACAATCGCAGTATTGAACAAA
>JBJELL010000222.1:0-9865 GCA_051879115.1 Lachnospiraceae bacterium | reverse complement strand
CCTTTTTCTAAATCTTTCTTCTCTTTGTATCTTGCAATCGGATTACCGGTTCTTCCAATATTTGCTGCTTTTTCTGCTATCTCAGGATTTCCCCAGCCAATACCAAGGTCTTCTGCCTTGACCTCAACGCTGCTTTCTCCCGCCTGCAATGTCACAGTCGTATCTTTCAGTTCATCTACATATTCTTCTACAGCCGTCTTTGCTTCTTCTGCTGTCATTCCTGCTACAGAAATGTCTCCGATATAAACACGGTCAGCAATCACGAGATTCTCGTCTTCTTCTGCTTTAACTCCAATGTTCACTCCAATAACAGCCACTGCTGCTACCAAAACCGCTGCAATTAAAAACCATCGCTTTTTTATACTTCTCATGTTACAATTCCCCTCTTATGTCTACTTTCAAATGCTCTCATAAGCTCGCTAACGCTCATTATGTCACAGGCAATACCTATGACCGCCATTCGCCGCTCGTTGTGTGAGAGTAAACTCTCACAAGCTCGCTAACGCTCATTATATCATAAAAACAGCGTTTTTCAAGATGCGAAACAACCAATTAATTTGACACTTTACTCCTGTTTTAGTATATTATGTCCTAGAAAGCTGCAAGTAATAACGATAAACACATAGATGCTACTAAAATAATTACGATAACGCTTGCAATGATTTTGTTTTTCTTTGAATTACGATACATATTTTTCACCTCACTAACTATGAAAGGAGCAGGAAAATGTTCCCAATTTTAGCAATTTTTATTGTATTTTTATTATTTTACGCCTACAAGCGGAGCCAGCTCACCAAACAGGACGCTGAAAAAGATGCCGCTTTCTGGGAATTGGAAAGCAAAGCCAATTCTACGCGAAAAAAAGATATTGAACACCTTGACTATATTCAGATTCCACTGGATTCTTTCCCCATCGGAACATATTCTTCTGCCGCTTACCGCGAATTAGAAGATGCCCTTTTAGAACTCTCCGATAAAAAAATATTGAATCTAACGGGAATTTCCAATACGGAATTAAAATTGCAGTATGGTGCAGCCAACCTTGAACTGCTCAGTTCCTATGACGATAACTTTACCGAACTGGTACGCATCCTTATGGACTATGCAAAAATTCTTGTAGATGATAACCACATCGAGGATGCGATGACAGTCTTAGAATTCGGTGTCAGAATCAAATCAGATGTTACGGAAAACTATGTCCTGCTTGCCCAGCTCTACAAGGAAAAGGGCGAAGCTCACAGAATCCGTTCCCTGATAGAAACCGCAGGACTGTTGAATTCTCTTTCCAAAGATACCATTCAGAAAAAATTAACGGAACTGCTTTAATTCTTCGGCATCCTGCCATATCTGCTGATAATTTTATCGGTCTGACGGGATGCCTCATTTCTTGTAAGAGTCTCCCAATCAAGATTAAGGTCTATTTTATGATACTCTGCCAATTCTTTCAAGTGCTTTTTTTGTCTTGCCGTTGCCGGAGTCTGCCGCTTTGCTTTATAGAGCAGTGGCTTGGGCACAAAGACATCCGGCTGGGTCATTAAGAATTCCGTTTCCATTCTTTCATATAATATCTGTGTTGCCTTTGCATCGTCTAGGGCTCTGTGATGATGTTCCATCGTGATTCCATAACAGGCACAAAGGGCATCTAACGTTTTCTTTTCCAGAGACGGAAGACAACGTCTTGCTATCTTAAGGGTATCTACGGATTTTCTTTCAAATTCCATCTTACGGTTAATGGCTGCCTGCTTTAGAAATCCATAGTCAAAGATAACATTTTGACCGATGAGGATATCTTCCCCGATAAAGTCAAAAAAAGCATCCAGTACCTCCTCTTCCCCTAGTGCATCTTTTAACATCTCATTGGTAATTCCCGTAAGTTCTGTCAATTCTTCGCTTATGGGTATATTCTGATGAATCAGCATAGAAAAAGTATCTACCACCTTTTTTTCCCTGACTTTAACGGCTGCTGCTTCTAATATTTTATGATGCTTCGCATTGAGTCCTGTCATTTCCAAATCTATGACACAGTAATCTTTTATCATTTTTTCTTCGCCTTACATAAGTCTGCTAAGAAGCACTCCTCACACTTTGGATTTCTCGCGGTACAGATTGTCCTTCCTAAGGTAATAATCTGAATGTTATAGAGAATCCAGTGATCCTTTGGCAGTACCTTCATCAAATCATATTCTATCTTTACCGGATCGTCTTCTTTTGTAAATCCCAGTTTCTTTGAGATTCTTTTCACATGGGTGTCTACAACTACACTTGGTTCATTGTAGATATTACCACGGATGACGTTAGCCGTCTTTCTTCCCACTCCGGCAAGGGCTGTCAGCTCCTCTATACTTCTTGGCACTTCGCCGTTATGCTTTTCCACAAGGGTCTTAGCACAGGATATGATATTTTTTGCCTTGTTATGATAAAATCCTGTAGAATGGATGTCACGCTCTAATTCCTTTAAGTCTGCATTGGCAAAATCCTCTAAGGTGGGATATTTCACAAATAAATCTTTGGTTACAATATTAACCCTCGCATCCGTACACTGGGCACTTAGGATTACCGCAATCAAAAGCTGCCACGGTGTCTCATGGTTCAGATAACAGACATATTCGGTTCCATAGGCTTCATCTAATCTTCGTAAAATCTCAGCGGTTCTCTTTGTCATCTAACTCCTCCTTTGCATAAGTGGTAACGGCTGCCTGATTGGTCAGTGCATCCCTCTTCTCATAATCAAATAATACAAAATACAGTTCACATGGCTTTGGAAGTTTTGTAATTGTCCGCTCTGTTACCGCCGGGAAACGGTAAGTAAATGGTTCTAAGTGGGACATCTTCCCCTTTCCGCAGACCTGTCTTTTGATTTTTTTATATGGTTCTAAGTTCATAGAAAACGCCGGACGGGTCTTCATATTCTCCCGATAGTATAAATCATAGGTCAATGCCTGTTTTAGCATTTCAATATCCGGCATCTGATATTCTTCCATGAATTCTAAAAGAATCTCACATCTTCGGATTCTCGTATGCTTCATTTGAAAATAGCCGCGTTTTTCATAGAACTCTCCTAACTTTTGAAACATCCTAAAACTGCTTTCAAACAGGGGTTCTATCACCTTCATGGTTACTTCAAACTGCCCGCTGTTATAGTAGACTTCTAACATTTCTTCTACCTGCTTGATTTTTAAGACCTCATCAAAGGTAAGCCAGTTCGTCGCCATAATTTCATAAGGGGGCTTTGACTGATAAATCATGCCATATTCTTTTGCATGCTCGAACATATAGGAACCCTTTAACACCTTTAAGAATCCAAGCTGTAACTGCTGCGGCTTTAAGGCATAGATTTCATCAAAGGATTTCCCAAAGGTCTCATAGTCCTCATAGGGCAGTCCGGCAATCAAGTCTAAATGCTGATGGATATTATTCGCCTCTTCTATCTTTTGAACCACTTCTTTTAGCTTTTCTAAATTCATGGTTCTGTGAATCTCTTGTATCGTTATCCCGTTTGTGGATTGCACCCCAATCTCTAACTGAACCAGACCCGGACGCATGGTTGCAAGAAAGGCAATCTCTTCTTCATTCAACAAATCCGCCGATACCTCAAAGTGAAAATTTGTAATTCCTTTATCTTTCTCCTTGATAAAACGCCAGATTTCCATTGCATGCTCATGATTACAGTTGAAGGTACGATCTACGAATTTGACCTGGGGTACTTCCTGCTCAATAAAAAATTCCAGTTCTTTTTTTACCAAATCCAGACTACGGAAACGGAGTCTTTTATCCACAGACGAGAGACAATAGCTGCATGAGAACGGACATCCTCTGGAAGACTCATAGTAGATGATACGGTTCTTAAAATCTCCCATACTCTCATAACAGAAAGGTATCGTGCTCATATCTATCGGCTTTGCCGGCTCAGTTATCCTCACTTCACCATCTGCTTTCCGATAGGCAATTCCAGACATTTTTAAAAATTCTTCTTCCCGGTCTGCTTCTGCTTTTTCCACATAACATCGGCACATCTCATAAAAGGTATGCTCCCCCTCGCCGATAATCACTCCGTCAATCTGTGAATGGTTTCTCAACAAGTCCTCTACCTCATAGGATACCTCCGGACCACCCACCCAGATTGGTGTGTCGGGACAGATTTTTTTCAATTCCGTAATCAGTTCTTCTACATAGGAAAAATTCCAGATATAGCAGGAAAAACAGATAACGTCTGCATGTGCCTTATAAATGCCCTCTAAGATTTCTTCCACACGGTTATTTATGGTATATTCCATAATCTGTATCTGTTCTTCGTATTCCTTCGCATAAGCACGAAGACTGTAGACTGCCAGATTAGAATGGATGTATTTTGCATTGATTGCTGTTAATAATATTTTCATCTTTCACCCTGCCTTTGTCTTTGCATTGTCTCTATTATAGTACATAAGTTCCGGCTTTTCCAGCAGACAATTTGACATTATGGGTTTTCTTCTCTTATACTTAGAGATATATGAAAAAAGGTGGACTTTTTATGGGCAGACTTACCGTGATGAAAGATAAAAAAACATACAGCCTCACTTTTGAAAAATCCGAAAGTGTACTCCGTATCCTGCAAAGAAACGGATTTTCTTTTCGTGCTACCTGTGGTGGAAAAGGAACGTGTAATCACTGTCTGGTAGTTGCAGACGGAGTGAAAAAAAAGGCGTGCCAGCTTCTAGCAGAGGATGGCATGATGATTACACTGTTACCGGATGCATTAGATATAGAGGTTGGAATAGAGACAAGGGCAAAAACTCTTCCTGTTTTTCCTTCCAATGCCTATGGAGCTGCCATAGACATTGGAACAACTACAATTGCCCTTTCCCTTGTCGACTTATCGGATGGCTCTATTTTGGCTTCCCACGGTTTCCTGAATCCGAATGTTTCCTATGGTGCAGATGTGTTAAGCCGGATAGAGGCTTCTAATAACGGACAATTATCCGAGATAAGGGATTCGCTTATCTCATCCTTAGTTCAGGGAATACAGGATTTATTAGACAGTGTACAGGTTCTTCCATCCCATTTAGAGTCTGTCTGCATTGCCGCTAATACAACCATGTGCCACCTCCTTTTAGGTCTCTCCTGTGAGACTTTGGGGAAGGCCCCTTTTTCTCCTGTCATGCTGAACTATCCGGCAATGAGCGGACGGGAATTATTGGATTCTCTTGATGGAAACGATTTTGATGAGGTGAAGATTACTATTTTACCTGGACTTAGTGCATTCTTAGGCGGAGACATTACTGCCGGGCTTTTTTCCCTGCCTCCATCAAACGACAATGCACCTTTTCTTTTTGTAGACCTTGGAACAAACGGGGAAATGGTACTTGGTACAAAGGAACATTTTTTTGCCACCTCGGTTGCTGCGGGACCTGCTTTTGAAGGCAGCCGTATACCGGGAAGTGTGGTTTTAGATGCCGTCTATGAGCTACTAAGAAAGAGAGTTCTTGATACTACCGGACTTTTACATGGAATGTTTTTTCACAGCGGTTACCGCTATCAGAATCATATTTTCACGCAGGAGGATATCCGTTCTATCCAGCTTGCAAAGGCTTCCGTACGTGCCGGAATTGAGACGCTTCTCCATACTGCCACAATATCTGCTGAGGATATCTCACATATTTATTTGTGCGGGGGATTTGGTACACACACCAATACGGATATTGCGGTGTCTATCGGAATGTTCCCGGAATCTTTTCGTGGAAAAATCGTTCCTATGGGAAATACCTCTCTTGCGGGAGCGGTACAATATCTCATAGATAGAAACGATGAATTCTTTAAAAATTTGCAGAAAAAAACGGAGATTGTGGAATTGGCTTCCTCGAAGGTCTATCAGGAGGCTTATGTACGGTGGATGGATTTTTTATAATATAAACCGTAGTTTTACCAAAAGATGTATGACCTCATTGTTTCTTTGACATAATTATGCTATAATTATGTCAAAGAAAGGAGTTGAGCAGTATGCCACTTATCATGCCTATCAAAGACTTGAGAAATACAAATGAAATCTCTGATATTGCACACAAGGCACAAGAACCTATTTTTATTACAAAAAATGGTTATAGTGACTTAGTTGTCATGAGCAGTGAACTCTATGATAAATTTGCAAAAATAAACCGTATCGACCAGGCTATTTATGAGTCAGAACAGGAAGTAGAAAATGGAGCGGAAGCATTAGAGGCTGACATTGTATTTGCAGATTTGGAGAAAAAACATTTTGGATAAATATAAAGTAAAAATCAACCCAAAAGCAATCCGAGAACTCGACAGTATCTATGCGTACATTTCCACAAAAAAAGAAGCTCCTGAAAACGCCAAAGGACAAGTTGACCGAATAAAATCATCCATTCTGAACTTAGATACTTTTCCGCAAGCACACCAGAATAGGACTGAAGGAAGATATGCCGGAAAAGGTTATCGTCAATTATTGATTGATAACTACATCGCGATCTTTAGAATTGATGATGAAAATAAAATAGTCACGGTCGTTACAATACAATATCAAGGGAGAAATTTATAAGGAACTGTTGCAAAATCATGTAATGATACTGATAGAACGACCTATCGGAAACGAAAATTTTCCGCATGCTGTTAAAAGTCATGCCAATATTATCAAAAAAACCGCAACCGTATGTTTCAACACATACTGCTGCGGTTTTTATTATCTCAATATAATGAACCGTACAATGACATCTATTCCGGCTGCAATCAACAACGCACCTCCGATGACATATGCCTTCGATTTCTGTTCAAATCCCAATCGGTAACCTGTATATAATCCGATAATGACTACTGCAATGGTAACGCAGACAATCATAATTAAGACTGCTCTTAAATCCGTTTCTAAGAATGCAAATGCAATTCCGGTCAGGATTGTAAAGATGGTTCCCTGAGATATCCTGAAAAAGATTTGTCTGATATTTAACTTCTCCTGTCTTTTCTCTATGACTCTCTCATTTTTCCAGGCTTTTACAAACATCCGAAGTCCTAATCCAAAGAAAATTAATATCGCAAGAATCCTTCCAATGAATGCTTCATCACTTAGATGTACATCATACCGGTTCAGGAGAGTTACTAAAAAATTACCGACAAGAAGTGCGATGGTCTGCCAGATTGCAACCAGAGCTACTGCCATAGACAGCTGCTTTTTTTCCAACTTGGCAACAACGGCTCCCTGACATTCTGCTGCTGCAAACGTATCAAGGGATATGCCAATGGTAATCAGCACAATCTCTATCAAATTCATTGTCCCCTCTCCTTTCCGTTTTTATTAATCTTCTTTCTCTTTCACACCTTCTGTACGAATAATGAATTTTACTTCTCCGACAGTATCGTCTGTCTTGTCTGAGAATGTCTGATAGTTAGAACCTGCCTTCATAACTGCTGCTACTTTTTCCATCAAACCTTTTACATCGCCGTTGTAGGTATCTGCTAATTTCTGAATACCTTCTTCGTCGAACTTAATCATTCCTTCGTTTAAGGTTGTGCCGCCTTCAGCAAGCTGGTTTACGCCTGAGATTAAAGTTGGAACCTGATCTGCTAATGCCTGTGTACCATTCTTTAATGCTTCCATACCACTTACAAGGCTGTGTCCGCTTTCTGTCTGAGTTTCAATAGCTGCTGCAATCTCTGCTTTCGCTGCTTCTGCTCCTGATACGGCTGCTGTCTGAGCTGCTTCTGTCGCTCCTGCTACAGCTCCCTGTGCTGCTCCCTGTTTTGCTCCTGATACGGCTGCTTCTTTGGCTGCTTTTGTTGCACCTGCTACAGCTCCTTCTGCTGCTCCCTGTTTTGCTCCTTCTACGGCTGCTTCTTTGGCTGCTTCCGTTGCTCCGGTTACGGCTGCCTGCTTTGCTGCGGTAATAGCACCTGTCTTAGCTGCTTCTGCTACGGATGCACCTACCTGTCCCTTTGCTCCATCTGCAATAGTAGTTAAAATCTGTCTTGCGACTGCACTAGCGACTCCGCTTTCCAACTCATCATAATTAGTTGTTACAACTCCATATGCTTGTGCAAAATATCCTTGTAATTCTGGAGAATTGCTATATACATATGCTGCTAGATTTCTTCTACCACCCATAGCTGATGCTTCTGTTGCAATTGTACTTTCATCTTTAGATGTACTTTGTTGATAAGTTGCAATAATTTGTTCTCTAATAGCAATTTTTAAATTTTCACCTAAGGCACTTGCTATCTGTGCTTGATTCTCACTGCTTGTTAATGCATCAGCAAATGTATTCGCTGCAAGCGCTTTAAGATTTTCTGTATTCTGTTTATTATTCGGGTCATTAAAGCTTGCTTCTACAGTATCTTCTGCCTGTTTTTCAATAGCTTCCTGTTTTGCAGTTACAGTGTCTTCTGCTGTCTTTGCAATTTCTGCTGCCCTGGCATCCACTGTTGCTGCTGCTTCTTTCTCAATATCACTCTTTTGACCTGCTACTGTTTCCTCTGCTTCTTTTTCGATAGATGCTTTCTGTGCATTTACAGTTGCTTTTGCCTCTTTCTCAATATCACCTTTCTGTGCTGCTACGGTATCCGCTGCTTTTTGAGCTGCTGCTGCCTTTGCCTCATCTGTCATTGGTGCATTTAAAGTTGCATCTAACTGTGCAATACCGGAATTCAATGTTCCTGTGCTGCTGTTAAGTGTATTTGCACCCTCTGCAAGTGCCGGTGCACTGGCTTTTAATTTATCAAGACCTTCTTTTAACTGCTTTGTTCCATCTACTAACTGGGAAGAAGAATCGGATAATGTATCGATTGCATCATCTAAATCACTTAAATCTACAATATCTTCTACATCGTCACCGGTTGCAACGCCGCTCATCATAACACTCATGGTCATATCCAGCTTGAAATCTTTTACATCTGCTGTCACTTCGATGTATTCAGGAATGTCGATGTCGCCGCCAAAATCAGAAGATTTTACATTCAGACTGCTTCTAAGTCCCGGCATTACCACGCCTGCCACAATCTGCTTGTCGCCATCAGAGATAACCTTACCATTCTTTACTTCTACATTAGAATAGCTGTCGTCTAATGCCATACCTGTTAAAATGGTAAACGGAACATATACGCTGTGTTTCTTTCCATCTACGGTAACCGTTGTCTTCTGATTGTTTTTGTAGTCAAAACGAATTGTAACTTTTCCGCTCTTTCCTGCGATTTCTTCCGGCTCCATCTCTTCACCATCTAAATAGTAAGTAATGGTCTGCTTTACCGGAAGCTCTTTTTCAGTTGTTCCCTGATAATAAATATCATTTCCCTTTGCATTCCAGATAATCTGTCCGTCTTTTTCTTCATATTTTTCTTTTCCTTTGACATTCTTGATGTCTTTTAAGTCGGACTCATCTTCTAATTTATCTTTTCCATCCGGGTTCTTTAACCAGTCGCTTACGATAACGGTGTCTGCTTTTCCTGTATTATCTGCTACTACATATACTGTTTCTTCCTTTGTAGCATCACTCTCTATATTGCTTACTTTAGATGTAAGAACTTCTTCCAAGTCCTCTTCTGCATCCTTGTCAGATTCCTGTGTAGTCTCAGTTTTCGTCTTAGCTGATTTTTCTGCCTGTACGGTGTATGCTCCAACACTTCCGCCTGCTACTGCAACAGTTAAAACACCTGCTGCAATACGGATAACATATTTATTTTTAAATCTTTTCTTTAATTCAGGTAATTTCATAGTTGAATATCCTCCTTCTTATTCCTGTGCCTTCTTCGGTATAAATCCCTTACTGGTTTTGCAAATTACTTTATCAAAAATCATGAACAATGACGGCAGTATGAAAATTACAACAAACATACTGATAATTGCGCCTCGTGCCATTAAGAAACACAGAGAACCAATCATGTC
>JBJELL010000221.1:0-2299 GCA_051879115.1 Lachnospiraceae bacterium | reverse complement strand
TTATCTTCGTCGTAGAATTTTTTAGAAACATAGTCGGCTTTTTCATAATGGGCAATAACCGTCTCAGAGGATTCTCCAAAGATGTAAATATTATCTTTTCCAACCAGTTCTGCAATCTCTACGTTTGCACCATCCATCGTACCGATGGTCACGGCTCCGTTTAACATGAACTTCATATTTCCGGTTCCTGATGCCTCTTTAGAAGCGAGGGAAATCTGCTCATCAATGTCACATGCCGGAATCAATTTTTCCGCTGCCGTTACATTGTAATTTTCCACCATGACTACCTTTAAATATGGAGATACCTGTGGGTCCTTTGCAATGAATTCCTGTAAACATAGGATTAAGTGAATAATATCCTTTGCAATGATATAAGCCGGTGCCGCCTTTGCTCCAAAGATAACGGTAATCGGTCTTTTTGGAATCTTTCCTTCTTTGATTTCAAAATACTTGTGAATGACATAGAGTGCATTCATCTGCTGTCTCTTATACTCGTGAAGACGTTTAATCTGAATATCAAAGATAGAATTCTCATCCACCTCAATTCCCTGGGTTTCCTTTAAATACTGTTTTAAACGCAGCTTTCCTGCCTGTTTTACCGTAAGTACTCGCTCTAAAACAGCATCGTCATTGACATATGTTCCAAGACGCTCTAATTCTTTTGCATCCTTTTTAAATCCATCTCCAATCAAATCACTGATAAGAGCTGTCAGTTCCGGATTTGCATGTAAGAGCCATCTTCTAAAGGTAATTCCGTTGGTCTTATTGTTGAATTTTTCCGGGTAGAGCTTATAAAAATGATGTAATTCGTTTTTCTTTAAAATCTCGGTATGCAGTGCTGCCACTCCGTTCACACTGAAACCGTAGTGAATGTCAATGTGCGCCATGTGTACCAGACCATCTTTGATAATATAGGTGCTCTCGTCTTCTACTTCTCTGCGGATGCGGTTATCCAACTGACGGATAATCGGCATAAGCTGTGGCACTGCATGTTCTAAATATCCCAAAGGCCACTTCTCCAATGCCTCTGCTAAAATGGTGTGGTTCGTATAGGCACAGGTATTTTTCACAATGTCAATCGCCTCGTCCATCAGAATTCCTCTTTCCATCAACAGACGGATTAATTCAGGAATGACCATCGTAGGATGGGTATCATTTATCTGTATTACCGCATAGTCTGCTAAGTCATAGAGATTACTTCCTCTTTCTACCGCCTCATCCAAAATCAGTCTTGCGCCATTGCTGACCATGAAATACTGCTGATATACACGTAAGATACGTCCTGCGTCATCACTGTCATCTGGATATAGAAAAAGGGTCAGATTCTTTGCGATATCGTTTTTATCAAAGGAGATGCCATCCCTCACAATGCTCTCATCTACGGATTCAATATCAAATAAATGCAGCTTATTGGTACGGTTCTCATATCCCGTTACATCAATATCGTACATTCTAGACGTTACGGTAAAACCGCCAAAGGAAATCTCATAGGTCTTATCTGTTCTTCTAAGCCATCCCTGTTCCTCAATCCACGGATTTGGCAGTTCCTTTTGTGCGTGATTTTCAAATACCTGACGAAAGAGTCCATAGTGATAATTCAATCCGATTCCATCGCCGTTTAAACCTAAAGTTGCAATCGAATCTAAAAAGCAGGCTGCAAGTCTTCCTAAACCACCATTTCCAAGGGATGGCTCCGGTTCTACTTCTTCAATCTCTGCAAGGCTTTTTCCGGCTGCTTCTAACTCCTTTTTTACCTCTTCATAGATTCCTAAATTAATCAGGTTATTCGACAGAAGTTTTCCTATGAGGAATTCTGCCGATATATAATACAGCTTTTTCTTACTTTCATTTCCTGTCTTTTTTTCGGACATCTCTTTTGTCAACTCTAACAGGGCAACGTAGAGTTCCTGATTAGAACACTGTTCAATTCCTTTTTGATATTTATTGGTAACCATTTCCTGAAGTTTCATGTTTATCCCTCCATTGCTTTTTGGTTTTCATGTTATTGTATGCATTATACGCCGGGTTACTCCTGTTTTTCTTGCCCTATTCCATCTTTTTATAGTACAATACTATCATCTTTAGGATGACAAACGAAACGGAGGGGCTTTTTATGAATATTTTGGAGTATGAAAATTACCAGGAAAAAAAATCTCATGCAGACGCATCCTTTCCTTTTAATATCTATCCTTGTACCATTCCCTTAGATTTCAAGCAGGTTCCTCTGCACTGGCACGACGAGATGGAAATTATCTATGTCAAAAAGGGAAGTGGTATGATTACAGTAGACTTTACCCCT
>JBJELL010000220.1:0-9946 GCA_051879115.1 Lachnospiraceae bacterium | reverse complement strand
CTGAGAATCAAAAATCTGCTCAAATTCTTCCCTGCTCTTTTTTTCTCCCTGATAGTAATACCACTGTCTTTTTTTATTTTGGAACAGCATCGAACATCCAATGCTTCCTAGTAGTGCTGCTCCTAAGACCGGCCACGGTGTCAACTGGGTAATATGCAATTCACTATCATAGAGAATACAGATAAATGCAATGGAAAACAGTATTCCTGTATAATTCAGCTTCACAAGACTTTTTACCAAAACAGAAATTAAAAACACTGTAAATATCAATTTTAAGATTCCTATATCCGGCAGTATTCCTAACTTACTCACAATTAAAAAAACTGCTGCTAAAATAAAAAATGCTCCCCAAAAAATCTTCTCTTTTTTCATTTCCGACTCCTCTTTTCTTCCGGTTTTAATTTGTCAAATTCTCAATCGAATCAATAATCTCCTGTAACTCCGGCACAAGTTCCTTCTGCGCCTTTGCAATCTGCTCCACTTCTTTTCGCATACTTGCAATATTTTCCGTATTATATTCGATTCTCTCCCTTAACTTCTGTCTACGGACAATCAGATTATGCTGCACTTCTACCATCTCTTTGTCATTATAGATTGCCTCCGGATTGCTAATCCATACCTTTGCATCATAGAGCTGATATTCCTTCAGTCTGCGCACTAATCTGTCATTATAGTAATCCAGTTCCTCATTCGTCTGACGGTACTTCTCCTTTTCTTTTAAAGCCTCTAAATACTGTTCCCAGACATACATCAGTTCTTTTGAATTATGAACATGATATTTTTCACAGGCATAGTCCACAGCATTTTTCGTATTAACATATTTGAACTTCACCTTATTTGATAGGACAATCGCCCGATTGATATTCGCTTCACACTGCTTTAGCTGTGTTAAATCTTTCTGCTGTCTGAAATAGAGGAAAAATCCACTCATTGCTGCTACAAAAGCTAACAGGGTAAACATCCACTTCGTATCAATATTCCATACGCTCTGAAGCACTAAAATTACAGTCAGCAATACCGCAAATGCCCCAAATACCACATAAGAAAGGATTCTCATATGACGCAGTTCTGTTTTCAATTCGTCCATACAATAGGTCCATTCCTGTTTTTCTCCCTCTAAGTAATTCATATCCCGGCGAATCATTGCCTCATAAGCTTCATTGGCTTCCAATCTGCGGATTGCCTCCGGAATCTCTTCTTCCTCCTGCTGCAACTGTAAAAACTGTGCATCCGATATTTTCTGGGAAGTGTTCAAATAGGAATCTCTCGCCTTATTTAACTTTGCCACATTTCCTGCCACTTCCCGCATCTCCTCATGGGCTTCATCCGGTATATCCCTGATTTTTTGGATATCATTCAGATAATCTGTGACAATACGATATTCCGATTTTGCCTCCTCTAACTCACGCATTGTCTCTATAATCTCTTCACAGCGTTCTAACATCTCATGTTCTGCCTGTCTTTTGAATTCTGTGGTATCACGATAGTTCTCCCGCTCATTCAGATGTTCTAGCACTTCTTCTACATTTTTCTTTGGTGCTGTCTCTTCCTGCTTCTTCCGTCTTTTCCAAAATTTCATCCTATCCTACCTGCCATATGTTTTATATGTCTGTTTCCACTGTTCCATCATATCAAGAAGTTCCTGCCTGTCCACCTCATCTGCCGAACTTCTGTATTCTTTATAACATTTTTGAATTTTTAAGGAAGTTTCACTCTCTGCCGTCTCTTCTTCTATTCGCTTTAATTCTTCTTCATATCCGTTTAAAACTGCTTCACTTATTCCATATGCATCTGCCCTTTTTTTCATCAACGTTTTATCAAAAAGTCTCAACGCAAACAATTCCTCCCGCAAGGACTTTGCATTACTGTTCTTCTCATATGCTTTATGAAAATATTCTGCCGCCTGTTTGTATAAAAACATTCCCGCATAAGCAGTTCCCATATTGTGATATACATTTCCTATCAGTTCTTTTGATGTATCTTCCTTTTGACTCTGTAAAATCCCCCGGTATTCTTCTAATGCCATTGTATATTTGCTGCGTTTTAGCATCCGGTCTGCCCGAAGTTTACGTTGTTCTAATTCATCCTTTGTCTCATATTCAAATAAAAGATTTTGGGTTGTCTGTATCTCTTCTAGGGAAGCATAGCCGCTACGCTGCAACAAAAGACCTGTAAATACATGGAACGCCTCTCCTTGTTTCAGACATTTTTGCAGTTCTTCTGCTAATTCCTCTTCTTTTAACTCATGTCTTACCCAATCGCAAAAATCCCGGCACATAAAATCCGCATCAATAAAATCCGTATTGTGAATGAGATAATAACTCATTTCCTCTAAGGAATAGATATTGACAGAGGTACTCTCCATATGATATGGCACTTCTGCCGGTCTGTTTGTACATAAAATCAACTGTCCCATGCCATTCCTCCTCTAAAAATCTATCGTATATTTCCAGACCTTCCCGCTCTTTGGGTATAACTCTCCAAACCCTAAATCTTTCAATATAATCTCTGCCTTGTTATCCGCTAAAAGATTTGCCTCAATCCTGATTCTGGTAGTCTTATTCGGTCTGTCCGGCAAATCAGCAATCTCTAAATTTTCAATTTTTGCCTCCCTGCCATAAGGGTGCTGCAGCCACAGCTCTATCGTATTCGTCCCATCCAAAATCACATCACAACTGTGTCGGCTATGATACCAGTTCTCTCCGGCACTGACTAAGGAGTAGAATTCCAGCTCATTTCTATGCCTTACTTTCAGGCTGATATTCATTTTAAAAGCACTGTCTCCAAGATAGATATATTTCCATTCCTCACTGTTTTTTTGAAATGATGCAAAACAGGCTCCTAAAGAATAGAGATTTTTCCCTAAAAATGCCCTTCTTCCCCGGCAGATATAGCGAAGAGACTCATCCATCCACTCACCATCGAATTCCTCTCCCACAAAATATACCGCAGACACCAGCTTTTTACCAAGAACCCTTCCTGCCATCTCAAGCATCTGTCTATCCTTATCTGCATTTGTCAGCCTTCCTAACTCTTCTTGTTCAATCTCCACTACGATAGGCTTTGTCTGCTTATTTTTTCCCAATCCAAAATAGGTGATTTCTCCGTCTTCTCCATCGAACAGTCCCACCTGGTGATTCTGTAATGTTTCCTCCTGATTACAACTGTAAAAATAGAAACACTCTTTGTAATCAATCACCTCAAACTCTTCTTTTTTCAATTTCAAGCTTTCCCGCAGCTTTTCTAAAAGGAGGACACAGGGCTCACTTACCTTTCTTACTGCAATCGTCAGATATCCGATTTCCCTGTGATAATCCAGCTTATTTGGCAGAGAGAGAATCTTTTTCATATATAACAGGAACAATTCTTGTACAGGGTAGTCTTTTCCCTCTATTTCAATGTGTTCATCCTTCATTGCCCGGTAAAGCAGATTGTCTACCACCGTTCCGCCCTGTTCTTTTTGCATGCGGACTGCTTCATTCCCATAGCTCCAATGTCCAATTCCCTTGCGTTTTGCAATCAGCATCGGCAGTCTGTAGTCATCACTTCCCGCTACAAAACTAATGGTAGCAGGTCTTTCCATTCCGGGATAAAAATAGCTGAGCATGGCAGACTCTTCCCTTAAATCTATTCCAATATACAGTTTGTTTGAAAGATTCTCACTCATAGCTGCTCCTTACAATATCTGAAATATCTCTTTTGAAATCTCCTGCTTTTTTATATACTCTAACATACAGTCTTCTGCTTTTTTATCCTCATCAAAGGTCAGAGCTAGACGCATATGGTTTAAGAGTGCATAGCGGCTTTTATTCTCTTCCTCAAAGAACTCATTTCCCATAATCTGATTGCTCTCTATAATCACATTTTCCACATCGTTTTTCTGACTGATATAATACTGGATACGTTCTCCAAAAAACAACTGGAATCCGCTGACATAGATACCCTCATATGACTTGCTCATTTCCCTTTCTTCGTAATCCTGTTTCTCTTCGATATGATAATGTATCCAGACCTTTTCCCTGTTTTTACTATGATATTCAACAAACACCTTATCCTCAAATCCATACTTTTGCTGCAATTCTATCGGAAGCTGTTTATAAAAGGCAAAATACTGATTCTTAGAAACAAATTCTTCAAGACATCGGTCTATCAGTTCTAAATGTTCTCTCTGTTCCTCCTGGTTTACAGCAAGATACCGCAGTACCGCCAAACGGCAGATTTCATTCTGTTCAATGCCTGCTTCTTCCCGTTCTGCTAAATATTGCAGAAATGGAGCCGGGAGTACCTGATTTTCCGTAAAATACGCATGGGCAAAATAATTAATATAGGCTTCCTTGATGACTTCCTTCCCACCGTTTCTACAATAGCTTTCAAATATTTCTTCGGTATGAGGCACATACTCTGTGGAATAGATAATCTGAACTAATGCCCGTTCTTCTAATTCATACGTGTCCACTCCCAGTTCCTTTGCTGCACACCAGATTTCTCCTAATACCTTTGCCGATCCATCATAATTGCGGCACAGATATCCCAATACCGACTCATTGTATTTTCCGCCAAAGAATGCCGCTGCACATAGATAACTTAAGAACTCTTCTTCCTCATATTCTTCTATCTCTGCCATATGGGATGCCACTGCCATCAATCTTACCGGCTCTAATTGTTCAAAACCATACATCTGCATCCATTCATATGCCAGCTTATAGTTTTCTCTATCGATAAACAGCTCTACCATTGCTTTTCTGGCACTCTGATTTAACAAAGATGGATTGACTCTTTGAAGAATATCTTTCTCCTCTAGCGGAACCTGGTATTTTTGATAGAGTTGTATCATAACCGGACACAAGTCACAGTGATATGCTTCACTGATTTTTTCAGAGCGGAAAAATCTCTGTAAAAACTCTATATTATCTTCGTTATCATCTTCCATTGCCGGTCTTTTATCTAACAGATAGATGGCATATGGGAGACATTCCGGTGCCTGTTCGATGCACCGCCTGATATATTTTCCGGGCTTCATCAGCTTTTCTAACTGGTAATCCATGCCGGAGACATAACGGTTTCCATTGCGGTCTTCTAACAGAATCACATATTCCGAAGAATAGATTGGAAAATATGCCACACCGCCCACTAGCGGTACTGTCATTCCATCCTTCAACTGTCTATGTACCACATACAACCGCACGGCATTCTCATCAAAACAGGTAAGTTTATGATAAAATAGCAGTTCACTCAATGCCGCCGCAGTCTCCTTTTGAATCATCGGTTCTTTCAGGAATTCATCATAGATTATCGCAAGATTATCATCCATATGACGCTCTAATATCTGCTCTAGGGCAAAATTCTCCATGGTTCGTTCATAACTTGCATAGACGGAAGGCTGGCTCTCTTTATTCGCGATGATATTGACATAGAGTGCCGCCTTTTTCGTATAAGGAAGACTGCTGTGATACCGGAAATACATCTGTACCATCTGTGGCACCTTCTGTACCTTCTGCCTGTCCATGGAATAGACAAAGGCTTCGTACAATCCTGCTAAGCGCAAATCTCTTTCGATTCCCCTTGCATACCAGTGGTGATAGACTTCTTCATATTTTTGTCCCTTAATCAGATAAGCACAGATAACCGTAAGCATTTCATCACTGTCACAGACCTCATAACAGCCGCATAGAATCTCATACACTCTCTTCTCAAAGACTCTGCGGTCTCCCGCTAACCTCATCACCTGCTCTGCCATTATGACTGTGAGTACTTTTTTGCGCACTGCCCACAGTAAAATCCGACACTCAAAATCTCCCAGTTCCATTAAGGTATAGGTTTCTTTTGCAAACAGCAGATACGCCTCTACATAAAAATAGGGACTCATGCACCCACCCATAATATGTTCTTTTAAGGCATGGTATTTTCCAAAAGCATTCTCTGCATAATCTTTTCTTAAAAATAATAAAATCCAGGACAACCGTAAATCCTTTGGATTGTGGCGGCAGATTTCCTCCACCTGCTGTAATATCCGCTCCTCATATTTTTCTTCCCGGATAAGGAGTGTTGTCAGATACAGATAGTACGCCCACTGAGGACTGTTCTTATCTGCAATCTCTTTCTTCTTTTCATCTAATATCCACTCCGCTTCCTGTCTCTGTCTGTTGATAAGATAGACCTGTGCCTTCATCAGACCATACCAGTGCTCCTTTGGAAATTCTTCCGTAAACAGTTCTAACCGCTGCAGTGCATCCTCTGCCCATACACCGGAGGTGATACGTTCTAAACGGAAGTTCAGATAACTTTCCATGAACTCTGTTCGCATTCTGCGTCTTCTTATCCGTCCTTCTCTCTCCTCGTCTTCTCTCAGACTCTGATGTACACATACGGTATAAAAAAGTGTCTGATAAGGACTTTTTATCTGAATCTGACCATAGTTCTTTCCTGCATGAAGCTTCTCTTTTTCTATCAAATATTCTATTTCTGCCGTACTTCCGATAAAATCATCTACTGTAATTTTATCCTTTACCGGATTTAAAAAATCTGCATCACTAGAAATTTCTATCTCTATATAACCCCACTGATTCTTCACCAGTTTGAACTCTTCTTTGATGGTTTCTTCTAAATCTACGTATTCTGCCTCCTTTTTTTCTAAGGAGAGCATAACCTTTGCCTTTTGCTTAATTCCAACTAAAAACTCTTCTAGATTTTGCATGGATGCATGGGATTTTGCTAATCCCTCATAGAGCATCCGCTCCCGTCTTTCCTCTGTTTTTATGATATTGGTAAACATGGGAGAAGTGAATATCTCATATGCTTCTCTCCGGTCTTTTTCCGCTAATTTTGCAAAATCATACAGCGTCCTGATTTTCCCGATGGAAGACTCTGCATACAACTTAGAAATATTTACAACAAAAGAAAGGTTATATTCATTCTGATTGCAGATAATATAAAAATCTCCCTGCTGAATATTCCCTTCTATTAATCCTTCACTGTGAAATTCAAACTGTATCTGTGCCGTCAAGCCTTCAAACTGTGGATTCAGACACTCCATACGTGCATTGGAGGTATAGACGATTCCCCTCATAGGAATCCCATTCTCACTCTGAATCGTAAAACTGCCCTTATACTTTTGCCCCTCTAACACCTGTAATTCCAATCGTTCTGTGGAAAGGGACAATCTCGGACTGTCATATTCGAACTTGCCATTCGCCAGATTATAAATCCGTCTGCGCAAAATGTCACCTGCTTCTCTGGTTTTTATTGCTTTTTTGCCAAAGTCGTCTATAATAGATTATAAACTATTTCACAGGTTCATGCAACAATCTTTGGGAACCGACGAGCATTGGAGGTAAACATCATGTTACAACATCAGGATCATTTTCATGGAAGTGATTTAGAAAAAATAGAAAAAATCTTTGGCATAAAAAAAGAAGAGATTACCAGCTTCAGTGCCAATGTCAATCCCCTGGGCATCTCTCCTCTTCTACGCAAGACCTTAGCAGAGCGTATTGATGCCATCACCACCTATCCGGACAGGGAATATACTTCTCTTCGCAAATGCATTGCGGAATACTGCGGCAGTGAGGAAAGCCATATCATCGTAGGAAACGGTTCTACGGAATTGATTTCTCTTTTCATCCAGATTGAACATCCCAAAAAAGCAATGGTCATCGGACCGACCTACTCTGAATATGAAAGAGAAATTTCCCTTGGTGGAGGAACCACCCTTTACTATCCTCTAAAGGAAGAAAACGATTTCCATTTAGACGTTGCAGATTTTACTGCCCATCTGAATGAAAATATCGACCTTTTGGTTATCTGCAATCCGAATAACCCTACCTCTACGGCGATTACGAGAAAGGATATGCGTTCTATTTTAGATGTCTGCAAACAGCACGATATTTTTGTTATGGTAGATGAAACCTATGTGGAGTTTGCTCAAAACATGGAAGAGATTACTGCCATTCCTTTAACAAATTATTATAACAACATCATTATTTTGCGGGGAACTTCTAAATTCTTCGCCGCACCGGGACTTCGTCTTGGCTACGCTGTTACGGGCAACCGGGACCTAATCAAATCTATCAATACACGCCAGAATCCGTGGACGATTAATTCTCTTGCCGTAATTGCCGGAGAATTGATGTTCAAGGATACCGACTATATTGAGAAAACACGCCGCTTAATCAGTACAGAGCGCAGCAGAATGTATGAGGCCTTTCAGAACCATCCGGATTTTAAGGCTTATAAACCAACGGCTAACTTTATGTTGGTAAAATTATTAAAAGAAGATGCAACAGCAGAAGAAATGTTTGAACGCACCATAAAAGAATGTATGATGATTCGCAACTGCTCTACCTTCCCGTTTTTAGACAACAAATATATCCGTTTCTGCTTCATGGAACCGGATATTAATACCAAACTTATGGAATGTCTAATGAAATAATTTAAAAATTATATTGACAAATTTTAGTAGATGTATTATTGTATTAATTAACTAGTACAGAAATACATCTGTTTTTGTACTTACGGAAAGGGGTGAATATATGTCGTGGAACCTTAGTTCTGACCGTCCTATCTTTTTGCAGATTATTGAACGGATTCAGATGGACATTATTTCCGGTGTCTACAAACCGGGAGACAAACTTCCCGCCGTGAGGGAATTAGCTTCCATCGCTTCTGTCAATCCAAACACAATGCAGAAAGCTCTTTCTGAACTTGAAAAGACAGGACTTGTCTACAGTCAGAGAACCAGTGGACGTTTTATTACGGAGGATGCGGATATGATTGAAGAATTAAAACAAAAAATGGCAGCGGAAAAAATTGAGGAATTTTTTGAGGCTATGAAAATGCTTGGTATTTCCCATGAAGAAGCTGTTCAACTAATCACCAAACACAATTAATATGATAATGGAGAGATGAAAAATGAGTTTAGTTACCTGTAAAAACCTGACCAAAACCTATGGTTCTACTACAGCTCTTTTAGATGTGAATCTAGACATTGAACCAGGACACATCATTGGACTTTTAGGACCAAATGGAAGCGGCAAGACCACCTTAATTAAAATTTTAAACGGTCTTTTAACCCCAACAGCCGGAGAAGTCTATATTAAAGAACATCCTGTTGGAACTGCTTCTAAAAAAATAATTTCTTACCTACCGGACCACACCTATTTAGGTGCAAATATGCGTGTCAATGAAATCATCGATTTTTTCAAAGATTTTTATGACGATTTTGACGAAACACGTGCCTATGACATGTTAGAAAAATTGGGAATTAATCCAAAGCAGCGTTTAAAGAGTATGTCCAAAGGAACCAAAGAAAAGGTACAGTTAATTCTTGTAATGTCAAGACGGGCTGACCTGTATATCTTAGATGAACCGATTGCAGGTGTAGACCCTGCTGCTAGAGATTATATCTTAGACACCATCATCAACAACTATGATGAGAATGCAAGTATTTTAATCTCTACCCACCTGATTGCAGATGTTGAAAATGTATTAGATCAGGTTATCTTTATCAAAAACGGACAGATTGTAAAAAATTCTTCCGTGGAATCAATTCGTGAAGAAGAAGGCAAATCCGTAGATGCCCTCTTCAGGGAGGTGTTCAGATGCTAGGAAAATTATTAAAACATGAATTCAAGACAACTTCAAAAATGATACTACCACTCTATTTCGTATTGGTGGTTCTTACCATTTTCGCCCGGATTACAGCCCAGTCCATGTTTTCTGCAAATGAAACACTGACCGATTCTTTAGGATTTGGAATTTTTTCCGGTACTACGATTGTAATGTACATTTTAGGTCTCTTTGCAGTCAGCATTGCAACTTTTATTTATCTGGTTATGCGCTTTTATAAAAATTTGTTTTCCGCAGAGGGTTATCTGATGCACACCCTTCCGGTAACCTCATGGCAGCTTTTGAGTAGTAAATTAATCGTATCTTTTGTATGGTCTTTAGC
>JBJELL010000219.1:0-2320 GCA_051879115.1 Lachnospiraceae bacterium | reverse complement strand
ACGGAAAAACATATGTGACACCTCCTTATCAGGATGCAATGACGGGCGATATCTGCTATACCGTATCTGTCATGTTAGGAGACGGGGATACCGTTCTTGGTGTTGACTATACAATGGATAACATACAGGCACATATTACACAGATGTATGATGCAGGATCGCGTAATGCTGTAATCGTTACAAATGAGGGTATTATTGCCGGATGTTCCGATGAGACACTAATTGGGAAGAAACTGGTAAGTGCTTTGCCGGATTATTCTGGAATATGGTCACTTTCAAAAAGAACGGATGAGGTTGCCACTGCAAAAATCAAAGCGGATTTCTTATATGAGAATTTGTTTGCCACAAAATCAGGAAATGGGTGGTATTTGATTGTCAGCGAAAGCGATTGGGATTTGTACAAGGATTCTTATATTCAGCTTATAATCACGGCGTTGTTATCTCTTGCTTTGTTTGTCATTATTATTATGCTGTATCTGCTTGCGTTAAAAAACCAAAAAAAGGCAGAGGATGCACTTGCTTCTAAAGAAGAGTTCTTAAATGGCATTACCGGAGAACTTCGTGAGCCTCTCGCGCGGATTTTAGATAGTTCTAGCAAAGGGAATACAGAAAATATAGATGATTACGATGCAGAAATGTCACGTATTCATTCTGAAGGCGAAAGACTGTCCGAAATGATTGGACAGATTATCTCTTATTCGAGTATTATACGAACAGAAAAGAAAAAAGATTCAAAAGAAAAATCCGGTAAAGGCAAAGGAATGAATAAACGTTTCAGAACTATAATTCTGGCATTTATGATTCTTGTTATGCTGATTAGCCTTTATAGCAACATTTCTGCAACGTTTAGGTGGGGAAATGTGTTAATGCAGAGCAAGGCACAAAATTATGAGTTTCAACTTTCGGAATGGATTAACACGCAAAAGAGTATTCTGGATATGTTTGTCAGTACTATTTCCACGAATCCGGAAATGCTTGATGACTATGAAGGAACTGTGGATTATTTAAATCGTATTACAGTACAGTATCCTGAGATTTCCGTAACCTATATGACAAATCCGAATTTGGAGCATACGGTGTATATGAATAATGGATGGGAACCGGATCCGGACTGGCATGTGGAAGAACGTCAGTGGTATATAGATACGCTTGATTCCGAAACCGGTTGGAACATCTCAGCACCTTATTATGATGAACAGACCGGCGGTTATTGTATAACCATTTCTGAGAGAGTATATGATGCTGAAACGGGAGAGTTTCTTGGAACTTTCGGAATAGATTTCTTTATGGACAAATTAGTAGAAATTCTTGGGGACAGTTACTCAGATAGTGGATATGCTTTTTTGGTGGATACAGACGGAGATATCATCAATCACCCATACGGAAGCTACCAAATGTCTCAGGACGGCAAAACGAATGTGTCTGAATTGTCCTATGGCGAAATTAAAGCGGACGGGATGAGTATGCATGCGTTTCGGGATTATGATGGAAGTCTAAGAATTGTTATCGCAGCCAGAAATGATGCTTCCAAATTCACAGTATATGTGGTATCTGGTATTTGGACAATATACAAAAAAGTTTTTATATACGGACTTATCTGTCTGGTTACGTTCCTTGTGTGTATTGTTTTGGTTTACCGTTTGCTATCGGATTTGATTCGCTGGCAGGATGAGACAAACCGTCAAATGAAAGATTCCGCTGATGCCGCTATTGCTGCCGGAAAAGCAAAGAGTCAGTTTCTTGCACAGATGTCTCATGAGATACGTACACCAATCAATGCTGTGCTTGGAATGAATGAGATGATTTTGCGGGAGTCATCTGATGAAAGCATTCTTAACTATGCGGGAAATATACAAGCCGCCGGAAGAACCCTTCTTTCCATTGTTAACAGTATTCTGGATTTCTCTAAGATTGAGGACGGAAAAATGGAGATTATACCGGTTAGGTATGACATTGCCTCCCTGATTAATAATCTGGTTAATTCTATAGGTGAGAGGGCAAGAGATAAATCGTTAGATTTTATTGTGGATGTGGATGAAAATTTACCGTCTGTTCTATTTGGAGACGATGTGCGCATTACTCAAGTTATCATGAATCTTTTGACAAATGCAGTAAAGTACACGGAGGAAGGAAAGGTAATATTATCTATAAAAGAAGGCGGACGGGATGCGGATTTTGTATATCTTGATGTACAGGTTAAGGATACCGGTATTGGAATAAAGCAGGAAGATATGGGTAAGCTCTTTGAATCTTTTGAGAGACTGGAGGAGAAGAGAAACCGAAACATTGAGGGAACGGGACTTGGAATGTCTATTGTTAC
>JBJELL010000218.1:0-2323 GCA_051879115.1 Lachnospiraceae bacterium | reverse complement strand
AGGGGACGCAGTATCGTAACCTTGTTAAATGGCGAAAATGCAGAATATACAGCAACATTAAAAAATGGAGATGTCATTGACATCTATTGGGAAGAGAAGTAATCATGGAAATATGTAGTATAGCAAGCGGCAGCAGTGGAAACTGTATCTGTGCCGGAACACAGAACTGTCATCTGATGATTGATGCAGGAATCAGTGGCAAGAGAATCGAAGCCGGACTCAATTCGGTGGGACTAAAGACAAATGAGATGGAAGGTATATTGGTTACTCATGAACATTCCGACCATATCAGCGGACTAGGAGTCATTGCAAGAAGATACGGTCTGCCTATTTATGGAACGAAGGGAACCTTAGAAGCGATTGCAAATACCTCTTCGGTGGGAAAGATTGACCCGGCACTATTTCGTGTTATAGAACCGGATGTGGATGTGGCGATTGGAGAAATTATTGTACATCCAATCCGCATATCCCACGATGCGGCAGACCCGGTTGCCTATATCTTAAAAAGTGAGAATCAAAAGATTGGTATCATTACCGACTTAGGAAAATACGATGATTATATCATAGAGGAATTACAGGGACTCGATATTTTATTGTTAGAAGCAAACCATGATGTTCATATGTTAGAAGTGGGAAGCTATCCATATCCGTTAAAACGAAGAATCTTAGGAGAGAGAGGACATCTTTCTAATGAGGTATCGGGACAACTTTTAGGAGAGGTGCTTCACGATAAAATGAAAGCGGTTATCTTAGGACATCTGAGCAAGGAAAATAACTACGAACAGCTTGCCTATGAAACGGTTCGTCAGGAAGTGACCTTAGGAGAGAATCCTTACAAGGGAAATGATTTTCCAATGTATGTGGCAAAGAGGAATGAAGCAATGCCAATGATAGCCGTTTAGGGGATACAAAGAATGGGGCGAACAGATATGAAACATATCTGTTTTAATAAACAGCAGGTTAAAACCAAAGCAGGAAAGGAAAAAGAAAATGGAAACAACAGCGAACAAGACGATTATAACTGTAGTAGGAAAAGACACGGTTGGAATTATTGCAAAGGTATGTACCTATCTTGCCAATAACCGTGTAAATGTCATGGATATTTCCCAGACCATCGTGCAGGGATTTTTCAACATGATGATGATTGTGGACTTAGCAGGGACAGAGAAGCCTTTTGCAGACATTTCAAAAGAGTTAGCACAGATTGGCGAAGAAATCGGCGTGGATATCAAATGCCAGAGAGAAGAAATCTTTGAAAAAATGCACAGAATCTAAGGAGAAGTACCATGATTAACATTTGGGAAGTAAATGAGACAAATAAAATGATAGAGCACGAGAATCTCGACGTGCGTACTATAACGTTAGGAATCAGTCTGCTCGACTGTATTGATACCGACTTAAAGAAAGTCAATGAAAACATCTATAATAAGATTACCACTGTTGCAAAAGACCTTGTAAAAGTGGGAAAAGAGATTGAGAATAAATATTGTATTCCAATCGTCAATAAACGTATCTCCATCACTCCGATTTCCTTAATCGGAGCTTCTGCATGTAAGACACCGGAGGACTATGTGACTATTGCAAAGACCCTCGATGATGCGGCAAGAGAAGTAGGAGTAAACTTTATCGGAGGATATTCCGCCCTCGTTTCAAAGGGAATGACAAAGAGTGATGAACTCTTAATCCGATCCATTCCACAGGCACTTGCAGAGACAGAATTTATCTGTAGTTCTGTCAATGTCGGTTCTACAAAGACCGGAATCAACATGGATGCAGTCAGATTGATGGGAGAGATTATTTTAGAGGCAGCAGAGTATACAAAAGAAAATGATTCTTTGGGATGTGCGAAGTTAGTAGTACTTTGCAATGCACCGGATGATAACCCGTTTATGGCAGGTGCATTCCACGGAGTGACCGAAGCAGATGCGATTATCAACGTAGGAGTATCCGGTCCGGGAGTGGTTAAGACTGCGTTGGAAAAAGTTCGCGGCGAGAACTTTGAAGTATTATGTGAGACTATAAAAAAGACCGCATTTAAGGTAACCCGTGTGGGACAGTTAGTGGCACAGGAAGCATCTAAAAAGCTGGGAATCCCATTCGGTATCATTGACTTATCCTTAGCTCCAACTCCGGCAATCGGTGATTCAGTAGCGGGAATCTTAGAAGAGATAGGATTGGAATATGCGGGAGCACCGGGAACTACGGCAGCCCTTGCCCTCTTAAATGATCAGGTAAAAAAAGGCGGTGTTATGGCGTCTTCTTATGTGGGCGGTTTAAGTGGAGCCTTTATTCCGGTCAGTGAGGATCAGGGAATGATTGATGC
>JBJELL010000217.1:7095-10003 GCA_051879115.1 Lachnospiraceae bacterium | reverse complement strand
TCAAAATATATTTTAACTTCTGATAAGTCCTTCTATCGGTATTATTACATTATTTTGCAACAGTCCCCTATTCAAATACGTTTATGTATTAAATTCTTGCAACTCCGGTCTCTTTTGCAACCTGTGCAACGGCTTTTGCTACTGCGGATGCCACGTTTTTATCCAGTGCACTTGGAATAATATAATCTGCACTTAATAAATCGTCTGTTACAAAGGATGCGATTGCCTTTGCTGCTGCAATCTTCATCTCATCGTTAATCTCACTGGCTCTGACATCTAATGCACCGCGGAAGATTCCAGGGAATGCCAATACGTTGTTAATCTGGTTCGGGAAGTCACTTCTTCCGGTTCCTACTACGGCTGCTCCTGCCTCTTTTGCCAAATCCGGCATAATCTCCGGTGTCGGATTTGCCATTGGGAAGAGAATCGGGTTTTCGTTCATGGAACGTACCATATCCTGAGTAACACAGCCCGGTGCAGATACGCCGATGAAGACATCTGCTCCTTTTAACACATCTGCAAGGCTTCCTTTTTCTAAATTGCGGTTGGTAATCTTAGCCATCTCTTCTTTTTCTTTGTTCAGGTTCTCTCTGCCTTCGTAGATTGCTCCATTTCTGTCACAGAGAATTACATTTTTCAATCCCATTGCGATTAAAAGTTTGATAATTGCAATTCCGGCTGCTCCTGCTCCGCTAGTAACTACCTTAATCTCTTCGATTTTCTTACCGGTTAACTTTAAAGCATTTAATAAAGCTGCTAAGGTAACAACGGCTGTACCATGCTGGTCGTCGTGGAAAATCGGAATATCACATCTTTCCTTTAATTTTTCTTCAATCTCAAAACAGCGTGGTGCGGAAATATCCTCTAAGTTGATACCGCCGAAACTTCCTGCAATTAGGCTGACTGTATTTACAATATCATCTACTTCTTTAGAACGGATGCAAAGCGGTACTGCATCCACATCTCCGAATGCTTTGAATAAAGCACACTTTCCTTCCATAACCGGCATTCCTGCTTCCGGTCCGATATCTCCAAGACCTAAAACGGCTGTACCGTCGGTTACTACTGCAACCAGATTAGAACGTCTTGTCAGCTCATAGCTTTTGTCGATATCTTTTTGAATCTCTAAGCATGGCTGTGCAACACCCGGTGTATAAGCAAGGGATAAATCGTCCTTATTCTCTAACGGAGAACGGCAGACAACCTCGATTTTTCCCTTCCATTCATAGTGTTTCTTTAATGATTCTGATGCATAATCCATTTTGTACTCTCCTTATCTATATTTGAATTGTATGTATAACCTCTTTTAAGACATTAGCACTGTTTTTTAACTGCGTCAATTCCGTTTCCTCTAATTTTGGCTCTAATGTGTGAATAATTCCCTCACCGCCTACGATAGTGGGAATACTCAGACAGACATCTTCTAAGCCATATTCCCCCTCCATCAGTGTGGAGACGGTTAAAACACTTCTGGTATTTTTCACAATGCTGTTTACTAAATGGCGCACGGACATGGCAATGGCGTAGTTCGTAGCACCTTTATTCTTAATGACGTTAGCACCACACTCGCGAACCTCTTTTTGAATCTCATCATATTCATTCTGAAATATCTTTGCGTCATAGGTCTCTAACTCCATTCCCGCGATAGATGCTAAAGACCAGGGAACAAAGGAAGAATCCCCATGCTCACCTAACACATAGCCATGAACATTTCCCGGATTAATCTGTGCCCGCTGTGCTAAGATTGTCCGTAAACGGCTTGAATCTAAGAGGGTTCCGGTGCCAATGACCCGTTCCTTTGGCAGACCCGTAATCTTTTGAATTGCATAGGTCAGAATATCCACCGGGTTGCTGACTACAATGTAGATAGCATCCGGTGCAGCCGAAGCAATCTGCGGCATCACGTTTTTGATAATATTTACGTTACTCTGTACCAGCTCAATACGGGATTGTCCCGGCCTCCTTGCCTTTCCCAGTGTCACAATGACAATATCCGAACCTCTCACATCTTCATATTCTCCTGCATGGATATTCACCGGATTTGAAAAAGGCGTTCCCTGAATCATATCCATAGACTCTCCAACTGCAAGTTCTTTTGCAATATCTATCAGTACAATTTCAGAACATATCCCATCTAGCACCAGAGAATATGCAATCGAGGAACCGACTCTGCCGGAACCCAAAATACTTATTTTTTTATTATTGCTCATAAAAAGACCTCCTGATAAATTTTATATTCCGTATCACTAGAAAATATCCAACTTATCAGAAAGTTATTTTTTCCCATCTAATTCCTGTATACAGCGTATCTGCCTTCGGAAAATACTATGTAAAAGAATCCCTCCTGCTAAGAGGTTTATAAAATATACTTCCCTTATCCTGTCATATTTTAAGAGATATACCTCGTCTAAAATATTTCCGAATATTCTCTCAGAAGATGTGCGTCTCTCCTTTTGCAAAACCACTCTGTGAAGTACATTTTCCTGATTCCGAATCAGCGTATTCCATACCGAATCTATGTCATATTTTTTCTTATCTTCATCTATTCTTTGGAAACTGTCCGCTTCCTGCCAGTATTCCTCTGTAACCACCGCAGATGAATAGAAGGATAACACTATCAAAAACAGGCTCATCCCGATAACGAGGCTGTTTTTTACCCATCTCTTTCTCACATTCTTCCATCCTTCCCCATAGAAACCTGTGATTTTACACTATCACAGTCCCTATGGGGAGTCAATCTGCTCTGCGGCTAATATTTTGTTAAGATTTAATCTACCTTCGGAAGTCCTGCAAATCCTTTTGCAAGGTCTTCATCTGTTGGTATGTAATCAGACATTTCGCCGTTGTGGAATTTTTCATAGGCAACCATATCAAAATATCCCGTTCCCGTCAGTCCGAATACGATGGT
>JBJELL010000217.1:0-6995 GCA_051879115.1 Lachnospiraceae bacterium | reverse complement strand
TTTCATAGGCAACCATATCAAAATATCCCGTTCCCGTCAGTCCGAATACGATGGTCTTCTCTTCTCCGGTTTCTTTACACTTCATAGCTTCGTCAATAGCTACGCGGATAGCGTGACTGCTCTCCGGTGCCGGGAGGATTCCTTCGACTCTTGCAAACTGTTCTGCTGCCTCGAATACCTTTGTCTGTTCTACGCTTCTTGCTTCCATCAGTCCATCATCGTATAACTGGGACAGGGTTGTACTCATACCGTGATAGCGAAGACCTCCTGCATGGTTTGCCGAAGGGATGAAACCGCTTCCTAAGGTATACATCTTAGACAACGGACATACCTTTCCGGTATCACAGAAGTCGTAAGCATATCTTCCTCTTGTCAGACTTGGGCAGGATGCCGGCTCTACTGCGATGAAGTGATAGTCCTTTTCTCCTCTTAATTTCTCACCCATAAATGGAGAAATCAGACCACCGAGGTTAGAACCACCGCCTGCACATCCGATAATGATGTCCGGTTCAATTCCGTATTTGTCCATTGCAGCCTTTGTCTCAAGTCCAATGACCGACTGATGCAGCAGTACCTGATTTAATACACTTCCTAATACATAACGGTAACCTTCTGTTCCGGTTGCAACCTCTACTGCTTCTGAAATGGCACAGCCAAGGCTTCCGGTGGTGCCCGGATGTTCTTCTAAGATTTTCTTACCCACTTCCGTTGTGGTAGATGGGGAAGGGGTCACGCTTGCACCATAAGTTCTCATTACCTCACGGCGGAATGGTTTCTGCTCATAGGAAACCTTTACCATATAGACTTTGCAGTCTAAATCAAAATAAGAACATGCCATAGAAAGTGCAGTTCCCCACTGACCTGCTCCGGTCTCTGTGGTCACTCCCTTTAAGCCCTGTTTCTTTGCGTAATAAGCCTGAGCAATGGCTGAGTTTAACTTATGGCTTCCGCTGGTGTTATTTCCTTCAAATTTGTAATAAATCTTTGCCGGTGTATCTAATTTTTTCTCCAGACAGTAAGCACGTACTAATGGAGACGGACGGTACATCTTGTAAAAATCGCGGATTTCTTCCGGAATATCAATATAAGCGTCTGTATCGTTTAACTCCTGAGCTACTAACTCTTCACAGAATACTCCGCTAAGTTCCTCTGCTGTCATCGGCTGTAAGGTTGCCGGATTTAACAGAGGTGCCGGTTTATTTTTCATATCTGCACGCACGTTGTACCATTGTGTCGGCATTTCGCTTTCTTCTAAGTAAATTTTATAAGGGATTTCTCTCTTGTTCATGGTTATCCTCCTCAAATTGGCATATTTTAAATATTTTAACACTTTATTGAGGTAAATTCAATGTGATTCAATGTTTTTCCTAAGTTATAGTAGGGATAGTAAGGAAATCTATTATTATAAGAACTTTTTCTTCTTAAAAATCCAAAGACTGACAAGCACCACAACAACACTTACACCAATCACCATAAGATAACCATACTTCCAGCTCAATTCCGGCATATATGCAAAGTTCATTCCATACCAGCCCGCAATCAGGCTAAGTGGCAAAAATATCGTGGTTACAATGGTCAATACCTTCATCACATTATTCTGGCGAATCTCAATTTCAGACTGATAGACATCCTGCACCTGCATGGCGTATTCTCTCAACACCTGGGTCTCCTCCTGAAGTCTTACTGCCCGGTCTGCAAATACCCGAAAGACAGCTGCCTTTTTCTTTTCCCAAAAATCCATTTCATTCTCGCACAGATTTTCTCCTAAATCCGCTAACTGACTGTAATAACGGTAGAGTCTGGATATCTCCCTTTTTAAATGCAGCATCCGGTAGTTGAAATCCTCTAATTCATTCTCTACCATACTTTCTTCTATCTTAGTAATCTCCTTTTCCAGAGAAGCAAGGTATAACAAGTCCTCTTCAATCAGACAATTCAAAAAATCATATAAAAAAAGTTCTAAATGATATCCCTTTCTCACTTTCTCATTAAAAATTTTTTTCATGTTTGCCTGAACCAATCCGGTGTCATCAATAAAGAGAAGTTTTCCCTGCATCACATAAAAGGCAAATCCCATATTCTTATTATGTTCTCCCTTCACCGGTATATGGAATGTCCCAAACAGATAGTCCGGGTGGCTCTCCAACTTACAGAAATGAATATTGTCCTCTCTCTGATTCAAAAGATAGGTTGCACGAATATCCATTTCTGCCTCCCACTCCTTCTGTGTAAAAAGGGCAATGCCGGTCTGTGACAAAACCCAGTTCTCAATGGTGGTTTTTTGTATCCTGTCATTTTCAATTACATAGAACATTTTCAAGTCTCCATTGGTTTTTTGATATAGTTTGTACATCTTTTCTCAACTTTATCGGCAAAAACGTAACAATTCAGCCATGTTCGTAACAGGGGGGGCTGTTACAGGCATGTTTGTTACCAAAAAATAATTTTTCCAAAAACCTACCAACAATTTTTTACCTTTTCTTACAACAACTATCAGTTATAATTCCTTTGGTTTTGGCACATACTTTCACTGTGAGGAAAAATGTTCCAAGACATCAATAAAGAAAAAGAAAGGACATTTATGACAGAACCCAACCGAATTAAGCAGGCTGTGGCACTGACGGTCTTTACCTCTGTTCTGGCTTTTACGGCTTATGAGACGAGGGATATTTCTTCTGTAAAGGAAGAACCCAAGACAGAGATAGTCCACATGACCTGCGAAAAAGAAAAAAAGAATAAAGATATCGTCACTGCTGCTTCTATCAGTGACCCTGACCAAAGCAAAAACGATATTGAATACGAAGAACTGAACGGTTCAATAGAAACAGTGGTCTACGCTAAGCGACAGGTCACTTTGACAAAAGAACACCATATACCCGACGTACTCTTAACGGCATATGAGGCAAGTGAGGTAAGCTGCGGGGCATATGCAGACGGGATTACGAAAACCGGTACCCATGTCGTTGCAGGAAGAACCATTGCGGTTGACCCTAATGTAATTCCTTTAGGAAGCCAGGTCATTATCAACGGACACACCTATATTGCCGAGGATGTGGGCGGTAAAATAAATGGACATCACATTGATATCTATATGAATACCGTCAGCGAGTGTATGAGCTTTGGAAAGAGATATTCCGATGCGGTATGGTTAGAAGAATACGAAGCGGTACAGACCGTAAAATATACCTTTAAGGACGGAACTCTGATTTCCGAAGAGGTCGTAGATGAGACCGTTCTTGAATAAGCAAAACGAAGAGGCTTATAACAAGTCTCTTCGTTTTTTGATGTTCCCTTGTTCGTGAACCTCTTTCTTTTTTCTAATCTTGTGCTATAATAGCCTTTATGTAAATTTTGATACAAACAATAAGTGACAGAGCATTTCTCTGCTCAACATACATAAGAGGTGTTTTTTATGAATCATACAAGTACAGCAAATCCATTGGGATATAAAAAATTACCGGTTCTGCTCAGACAGTTCGCCGTTCCTAGCATTATCGCAATGGTAGTCAGTTCCCTTTACAATATCATCGATCAGGTATTTATTGGACAGGGCGTTGGATATCTTGGAAATGCCGCAACTAATGTTGCCTATCCTCTGACTACCATCAGCCTTGCCATGACCTTATTAATCAGTATTGGAAGTGCCTCCCGTTTTTCCCTGTCTCTTGGTGAAGGGGATGAAAACCGTGCCGCTCAGGCTGTAGGAAATGCCGTAAGCATGATTGTTTTATTCGGTATTCTCTATGTCTTTGTCATTGAGATTTTTTTACATCCGCTTTTAACAGCTTTCGGTGCTACTGCCGATGTCATGCCATACGCTGAAGATTACACACGTATTATCGGTATTGGCATGCCTCTTTTGATGCTGACAAACGGCATGAGCAATCTTGCAAGAGCAGACGGCAGTCCTCGTTACTCCATGCTCTGTATGTTAGTGGGTGCCATTCTCAATACGATATTAGACCCGATTTTTATTTTTAAACTTCATATGGGAATAAAGGGTGCTGCCTATGCCACGATTATTGGACAGTTCTTTTCCTTTTTGCTAGCAGTCCGTTATCTTTTCAAATTCCAGCATATAGCATTGAAAGGACAGCATTTTCATCTGAAACTTCCGGTCTGCTTAAATATTGCCTCTCTGGGCATGAGCAACTGCTTAAACCAGATTGCCATTACCTTAGTGCAGATTGTTTTGAATAATTCCATGACCTATTATGGGGCAAAATCCATTTACGGAAGTGAAATACCACTTGCTGCAAGCGGTATCGTAATGAAGACTAACGCCATTCTGCTCTCGGTGATTATCGGACTCTCACAGGGTTCCCAACCGATTATCGGCTTTAACTACGGAGCAAAACAGTATGACCGCGTGCGTGGAACCTATAGACTTGCAATTTCCTGCAATCTGGTCATCTCTGCTGTTGGTTTTGTACTCTTTCAGTTCTTTCCAAAGCAGATTATCTCCCTCTTTGGAACCGGAGACGCACTGTACTTTGAATTTGCCGTAAGATTTATGAGAATCTTTTTATTTATGGTGCTTATCAATGGTGTTCAGCTTTTGTCTTCTAACTTCTTTGCAGCCATCGGAAAGCCATTGAAAGGTATGATTCTCTCTTTAACCAGACAGGTTATTTTTCTGATTCCGCTGATGCTGGTACTTCCAATCTTTTTCGGTATTGATGGAATTTTGTTTTCTGCTCCGATTGCAGATGCCCTCGCCTTTCTCGTTACGATTTTCTTTATCCGCCGCGAGATGAAACAGATGCGTCTTATGGAGCAAGAGACTGTTGCAAAATCATAGTTTTGATTGATAAAATCATTTATCAGAAGTTAATGACTTGTAGAATTTCTGATAAATGATTTTATCAATATGAACCTATTATTGGGAATCATTCTTATTCTTTAATCCGTACATGGAACTGCTCTGTTTTAAGATATTGTAATAGGTGAATCCCCCACTACACACCAGTCTTTTTTTATCGTCATAGATTTCCACATCCAACACGGTAATCCTTCCGCCGTGGCGTACTACCTTAGCTTCACAGACCACTTCCTTCGTATCCCGGATTGCCTCTAAATAATTAAAGTTACTGTCTAATGTGGTTACCATATGTCCATAGGTTGCCGCCGCAATCCCTGCAATGGTGTCTGCCAAAGCGAAGACACATCCGCCGTGCATTCCGCCGTAGACGTTGTTATGTTCCTCTCTCATGGGAACACTTCCGCTGGCAAATCCCTCTTCTACTTTTATCAGTTTCATACCCAGATATCTTGCAAAGGGATTCCTGTCTAGAATCCCTCTCATCTCTTCTTCCGTCATCTTCTTCACCCACCTTAATTTTTCATCTGCATACAGCTTTTGTCAAAAGCCCTCTTAATATTCTTCACAGACCTGAAAAATATAGAACTTCAAATAGTAAGACTCATCTGCCGCCCAGAGAATCGGATGATCCGGAGACTGGGTACGGAACTCCACCTGACGAAGTCTCTTATGGGCACTTTTTGCCGCCTGCTGAATTGTCTTTGTAAAGAGCTCATAGTCCATAAAATGAGAACAGGAACAGGTCGCTAAATAACCGCCGTCTTTTACCAGTTTTAATCCCCGCAGATTAATCTCACGATAACCCTTGACTGCGTTCTTAATAGAGCTTCTGGACTTTGTAAACGCCGGAGGGTCTAAGATGACCACATCGAATTTCTTGCCCTTTTTCTCAAAATCAGGAAGCAGATTAAATACATCCCCACAGGCAAACTGAACAATTCCCTGCAAATCGTTCATCCTCGCATTGAACATTGCCTGATGAATGGCAAGTTCGGACGCGTCAATTCCAAGCACCCGTCTTGCACCGTTCACCCCTGCATTTAAGGCAAAGGAACCGGTATGGGTAAAACAGTCCAGTACATCAGCATCTTTGCAGAGTTTTCCCACTGCCGCCCGGTTGTACTTCTGGTCTAAGAAAAATCCTGTCTTTTGTCCATCCATGACATCGACTACATACCAGACTCCGTTTTCCACAATCTCTACATTCGTGTTGAAAGGTTCTCCGATAAAACCTTTGATACATTCCATCCCCTCCTGAAGTCTGACCTTTGCGTCGCTTCTCTCATAGACTCCACGGATATGGATTCCATCCTCTTCTAAACATTGTTTGATACAGTCTACGATAACCAGTTTCCACCTGTCGATTCCCAATGCATTCGACTGCACCACCAAAACGTCTGCGAACTTGTCCACCACCATTCCCGGAATAAAGTCCGCCTCTCCAAAAATCAGACGGCAGCTTGAAGTATCCACTACTTTTTTACGGTACTCCCAGGCTTTTTTCACCCTGTCCGTCCAGAAATCTTCATCTATCGTAACGTTTTCATCCCGGCTTAGCATCCTTACCCGAATCTTAGAGTGGTCATTGATAAATCCCACTCCCATCGGATAGCCGTCAAAATCATGTACGAGAACTACATCTCCGTTCTCATAGCTTCCCATTACGGATTCTATTTCATTGTCATAAATCCACATACCTCCTGCTTTTACGGTACGCCCTTCTCCTTTTTTCAAAGTCACCACTGTATTCATGATTCTTCTATCTCCTCTCTCTGCGGTCTGTTTACCACATAAATTCCAATGCAGACTAAAATCAGTGCAACCATACTTTTTGCTCCTAATTCCTGCTTTCCTTCATCTAATAATACTGCGGATAAAATAACTCCGAAGACCGGATTCATAAATCCAAAAACGGTGACTCTCGACACCGGATTGTATTTTAACAGGATTCCCCACAGGGAATATGCCACTGCTGAAACCATTGCCAAATATATTAACATTGCCATAGACGCCGTCGTAAAGCCTTCTACCCGTCCGCCCATAATCCATCCGAAACCACACAGAATCATCCCTCCTACGGTAAACTGGTATCCGCTTAAAACCACCGGGTTTTCCTCCTGGGAATATCTCTTGATACAGACAGAGGAAAATGCATAGACCACCGTAGACATCA
>JBJELL010000216.1:0-2338 GCA_051879115.1 Lachnospiraceae bacterium | reverse complement strand
GATCCATCAAAATCAGATCATATTTTTTCTTTCGGCAAAAACTAAGACATTCATTCCCGCTTAATGCCGTATCTAATTGAATCCCGGTTCCTTTTAACAGTCCTTTTACAACTGCTAAATTCATCTCATTATCATCTACCGCTAAAATATGTACCTTCGGTGCACGGAAAGATTCCTTGTATTTCGTATTCTCACTGATTTCTTTTTCATAGGCTTTTTGTAAATCTCCTACCGGCTCAGTGCTTAATACTTCCTGCGGAACTCTCACGGTAAAGAGAGAACCTTTGCCATAGACACTTTGTACCTTAATCTCTCCTTCCATCTGTTCAACCAGATTCTTTGTAATATTCAATCCCAGCCCGGTTCCTTCAATTGTCCGGTTTTTCTTTTCTTCTAATCTTGTAAAACTGTCAAATAATTTACCAAGGTCTTCTTTTTTAATTCCTATCCCCGTATCTGCTACGGACATTTTTAAAGAGAAGTCTCCTCCATCGCTCCACTCTCCCTGCGCACTGAAGGTAACTTTTCCCACCTTTGTATATTTCACTGCATTGGTAAGAAGGTTTGTCAGTATCTGTTTTAGCCGAATCTCATCTCCCTTTAAAACTGCCGGAAGTTCCTCGTCTATATTCAGCCGTACTTCTAATCCTTTCTTCTCCGCCTTTGCCTCTAACACGTGTATCACGTCATTTAAAAGGGACGACAGTTGATAAGATGTTTCCGTAAGTTCTAATTTTCCTGCTTCCATTTTGGAAAAATCCAAAATATCATTAATCAGACTTAACAGCATCTTACTTGCTCTTTGAATATTTCTCGCATATTCCTGTATTTCTTTCTCCTGATTTTCTCTTAGAATCATCTCATTCATGCCGATGATGGTATTAATCGGAGTCCGAATCTCATGAGACATATTTGCTAAGAATTTTTCTTTTGATTCACTAGCTTTGATTACGTGGCGTTTTTTCTTCTCATCATTTAAAATATCCTGTCCGGTCTTAAGGGCTGCCATAAGTAGAAGAAAGAGAAGTCCAAAACTAAAGATAATACCATTAGAACTGTTTTTCTTCTGTATAATTAAAATCAGTTCGATTCCGCCTGCTAAAAGTGCTCCTGCAATTCCGATTGCTGCTAGCTGATACTCTTTTATGTACCCGCGTACGCAATCCAAAATCAGGGTGACAATCACCACGATTACTTCCACAAAAACCGCCATATGCATAAAAAGCCTTTTATCTGCTAAATCTTCCAGATGTAACAGCAATACAACGGCATAAGAGGCAAACTCAATTATGTAAAAGACAGTTGCCAAAAGATATATCTTCTGATAACGTTCCTTTTGAAGATTATTGACGTAAATCAGGTATGGCAGAGGCATAATCATAACAGCCCAAAATGCCAGGGATTCTATCAGAGAAACATCTGCAAAGAAGAGCTGGCGAAGCTTTGATTCCGATATCATCCACACAGCCGAGAGAAACATGCCGCCTCCTAAATATCCAAAGGATGCCTTTTGATGATACATCGCCCGCAGAATACATCCAAACACTACACTGATAACTCCCGCTGTCATTAAAAAGAGTGCGATTAACACCTCTATTCCATATTCTTCTAACAGACGGAACCACATTCCCATCTTACTCCTGTCCGAAAACAACAACACTTCCCCCAGGATAAAATATGCAGATGCTCCCACAACCATCAACCAGAAAACACTCTTCATAATAGGTTTTCCTCTGCCGTATTTCTTCTCCATACTTCCTCCTCTAAAATCAGTCTATCCTGTCTTCTCCTGCTTCATTGTGAATTTCTCTTGGTACATCATCTTATCTGCACGCCGCAAAGTTTCTTCTAAATTATGGTCATTTTCCTCGTCATAACGCACATAACCACAGGCAATCCGTATTGGATATTCCTCTACATACTTTTGATTGTACTCCTGTATTTCCAAACGCATTTTTTGTAATCTTTCTTTACATAGTTCCAAACTGCCGTCTTTTATAAGAACACAGAATTCATCTCCTCCTATCCGGTAGCACCTTCCGATATCACTAAAATATCGTTCAATAAATTCTGCACTCTTGCGAATATAGTTATCGCCTTTTTCATGACCATAAGTATCGTTACAATGTTTTAAATCATTTAAATCAAACATCATAACCACATAATTTTGGGGAGAAAAATCCTCTTTATTTTTATCTGCCGTATAAGCGGTTCTGTTGTAAAGCCCGGTCAGCTGGTCATGATACGCCAGTTGTCTGTATTTTTTTGCACTTATTCCATAAGATAACAGCTTTCTGGTATTTTCTATCGACCTGACTCCTAAAACGATAATATAGAT
>JBJELL010000215.1:0-2350 GCA_051879115.1 Lachnospiraceae bacterium | reverse complement strand
ACATCCTGCCAACATTCAATAGTAAGAAGTACTTTTCCCGTTTCTGCACAGCGGTTGAAGACAGATAAATCGTAAAACGGCGGAGTATCTTCTATATGAATTTCAGGATGGTGCCTCTCTAAATCATTACGTAAAAAATCGTTTACACCGGAGTCTCCCCGTGCTACCATCATCAATGTCTCTCCATATAAATCTTCAATATCAATACAGTTTTTTTGGGCAAGACGGTGTTCTCTAGATACGGCTATCATTTTTTTGTATCTTCCAAGAGGGAGCATATTGCAGAGATTAAGCCATGCCTTTGAATCACATACCCCAATTAAAAAATCAAATTTTTCTCCTAACCTGCTGATTTCATTAAGAATACCCTCGTGATTATCCTCAAAAGGAACAAGATGCAGTTTGTATTCAGGGAAGTCTTTGTTTACACGATACCATAAATCCATAAAAGGTTTGGCAGGGTTTAAAAGGGATGTACCTACACAAAAAGTGGTGTCACCTGCATATAGAGCAGCTTTTGCATTTATAATGGATTTTCGGGAGTAATCCATTATAAATTTTGCATCCTGATAAATAATCCTTCCGGCAGGGGTTAACTGTATACCGGAGGGAGTGCGTTCCATTAATTTCAAATCCAGATGATTTTCTAAAGTATTCATCTGTTTCATAACGGCTGTAGGTGAAATATAGAGGCGTTCCGCGGCTTTGGTAAGACTGCCGCAGTCGGCAACTGCTATAAATGTATCAAGCATAGGATTATACATAAGTTCCTCCTAAATAAGTGTTAACTTAAGGTTGATACTACAATAACTTATTGGAGATTCTGTGTCAAGAGAAGCTGTGATATGATGCACATAGATTGAAGATATGGAGGGATGAAATGTCAAAAGAATTAATAGCTTTTTATTCAAGAGCAGATGAAAACTATGTAAATGGTATGATAAAAAAACTGGATGTTGGCAACACAGAAGTGATGGCAGGTATTATCCAAAGATTAACAGGTGCCCGGTTATTTAAAATCGAGCAGAGGAAGGGCTATTCAAAAGATTATAACGAATGTATTGCACAGGCACAGGAAGACCAGAGGAGAAATGCCCGTCCGGAATTGAAAAGTTATCCTGAAACACTAGAGGACTATGAGGTAATTTATCTTGGTTTTCCAAACTATTGGGGAACAATGCCGATGGCAGTCTTTACCTTTTTAGAGCATTTTGATTTTACGGGGAAGACAGTGAAACCTTTTTGTACGCATGAAGGAAGTGGTCTTGGCAGCAGTGTAAGTGACATCAAAAAGTTGTGTCCGACGGCAAATGTGGAAGAAGGGCTTGCAATTCGTGGAGGCAGTGTGGAACGGTCTCAAAAAGATATTGAAAAATGGATTTAGGAGGATTTTATTATGGAATATGTAACATTAGCAAATGGAGTAAAAATGCCGATTCTGGGATACGGTGTCTATCAGGTTACAAAAGAAGAATGTGAAAGATGTGTATTGGATGCTTTAAAAGCCGGATACCGCTCTATTGATACTGCACAATCTTATTTCAACGAGGAGGAAGTCGGTTCTGCGATTCAAAAATCAGGCATAGCAAGGGAAGATATTTTTCTGACCTCAAAAGTATGGATTGAGAATTACGGTTATGAAGCCTGCCGCAAATCCGTAGAAGAATCCATGAAAAAACTCAAAACAGACTATCTGGATCTTATGCTGCTACACCAGCCTTTTTCTGACTATTACGGGGCATGGAGGGCTTTAGAAGATTTATACGAGGAAGGAAAGATACGTGCTATTGGAATCTCTAATTTCTATCCTGACCGAATGGTGGATATTGCTTCCTTTGCACGGATTTGTCCTATGATAAATCAGGTGGAAACACATCCATACAATCAGCAAATTCTTGCAAAAGAATATATGGATAAATACCATGTACAAATAGAGGCATGGGCTCCTTTTGGCGAAGGAAGAGGTGGTATGTTTGAAAATACGGTTCTAAAAGAAATCGGTGCAAAATATGGGAAGACAACCGCACAAGTTATGCTTCGCTGGCATATTCAGCGGGGAGTAGTTGTGATTCCTAAATCTACACACTATGAACGGATGGAAGAGAATTTTGATGTGTTTGACTTTGAACTTACACCGGATGATATGGCTCAGATAACAGCTTTAGACAAAAAGGAAAGCTCTTTCTTCTCACATTACGACCCTGTTATGGTGGAATGGTTTGTAAAAATGGTAGAAGAGCGTAAGAACAGCCATGACAGCAGTAAGGAAAAGAAAAACTGGTAATTTATGCTAAGGATTTCAAAGAGTAATCTTGCCTTTTTGTATATCAGATGCCATAATAACAGAAGA
>JBJELL010000214.1:0-10196 GCA_051879115.1 Lachnospiraceae bacterium | reverse complement strand
GTTTAATACACCATAGACTTCGCTCTTATAGGCATAACCGCCCTCCATCTCAAATTGATGGTTCAGACGGTTATAATCTTCTAGCAGTTTTTCTAATGTTTCGTCTTCTGTTGTGTGCATCTGCATTTCCATGTCCCGAAGCCGGGATTCTAAAGCAATGACATCGCTTTTTACGGAAAGCAGTTCCTGTTCGATGGTCAGCTCTCCTTCCATATCCTGATGCTGGGCTAAATAGCCGATGGTCTTCCCTTTAGAAAGCACACACTCTCCGGTGTCAGAAGAAAGTTCCCCCACGATTATTTTTAAGAGGGTGGACTTTCCTGCACCATTGATTCCTACGATTGCTGCTTTTTCATTCTCTTCTATATGGAACGATACATTTCTTAATATTTCATCGGTTCCGAATGATTTGCTGATATTTTGAACGGATAGTATCATAATGTCTCTAATGTAGCTCTGATTTCTTTGATAAAGTCTTCACTGTTGAGGACAGTTACATTTTCTAAAGAGGTAATCAGTGCTAAATCCTTTGTCATTTTTCCTGATTCGATGGTCTGGATGCAGGCTTTTTCTAACTTATCTGCAAACTCTGATAACTCCGCATTGTTATCGAGTTCTCCACGTTTTCTAAGAGCTCCTGTCCATGCAAAGATGGTTGCTACGGAGTTCGTAGAAGTCTCTTCGCCCTTTAAGTGTTTGTAGTAATGGCGCTGTACAGTTCCGTGGGCAGCTTCATACTCATAATATCCGTCCGGAGATACTAAGACAGAGGTCATCATAGCAAGAGAACCAAATGCGGAGGATACCATATCACTCATAACGTCTCCGTCGTAGTTCTTGCACGCCCAGATATAGCCTCCTTCTGATTTCATAACACGGGCTACCGCATCATCAATTAAGGTATAGAAATACTCAATGCCCGCTGCATCGAATTTTTCTTTGTATTCTGCGTCAAAGATTTCCTGGAAAATATCTTTGAAAGTATGGTCATATTTTTTAGAAATCGTATCCTTTGTTGCAAACCACAAATCCTGTTTCTGGTCGAGGGCATAGTTAAAGCAGCTTCTTGCAAAACTTTCAATAGAAGCGTCTACGTTGTGCTGTCCCTGAATGATTCCTGCTCCGGTAAAGTTGTGGATTAACTCTTTTTCTACCGTTCCATCCTCTGCGGTGTAGACTAATTCACATTTTCCTGCTCCCGGAATCTTCATTTCTACACCTTTGTATACATCACCATAAGCATGTCTTGCGATGGTAATTGGTTTTTTCCAGTTACGTACACATGGTTCAATACCTTTTACTACAATCGGGGTACGGAATACGGTTCCGTCTAAGATTGCACGGATGGTTCCGTTTGGACTTTTCCACATTTCTTTTAAATCATACTCGTCCATACGGGCTGCATTTGGAGTAATGGTTGCACATTTTACGGCAACACCGTATTTTTTTGTCGCTTCTGCGGAATCTACGGTTACCTGGTCGTTGGTGGCATTTCTGTGCTCAAGTCCTAAGTCATAGTATTCTGTCTTTAAGTCGATAAATGGCATTAATAACTCATCTTTAATCATCTGCCATAAAATTCTTGTCATTTCATCTCCGTCCATCTCAACTAACGGTGTGCTCATCTTAATTTTTTCCATGAATCCTAAACCTCCATATTCGTTGCGTTTAATAATTTGTCCCATCCATAGGTATTATAGCTTTGAATGGTGTTCATAATATGTTCATTTGCCAGCTTCTCCGCTTTTTTCTTATCATGTGCTTTCAACGCCTCCACAATCTTGCGGTGCTCTGCATTCGATTCCTTTGCTCTCTTTTTATCCGAGAGCGAAACCTTGCGCACCCTCTCCACATAGTGATGAAAATCACTCAATACGTGATTCAGCACTTTACTGCTGGATGCTTCATAGAGAATCTCGTGGAAACGGTTGTCTAATTCCAAAATCTGTTTGTAGTGTTCTTTTTCAATATGGAAATCCGTCAAAAAGATTATCTCTTCTAATTCCTCTATCTGTTTTTCACTGATAACGGAAGCTGCCCATTTCGCACAGAGTCCTTCTAACAGTGAACGTATCTCATAAATATCCTGAATATCGTCTTTTGAGATACCCACTACAAAAGCTCCCTTATTTGGAATAATCGTAACCAGACCTTCGAGTTCTAACTGGCGGAGTGCCTCTCTTACAGGGGTTCTGCTTACGCCAAGCTCTTCTCCAATGTTTTTTTCTTTGAGTTCTTCATCCTTCCTGTATTTCCCGGAGAGAATATCTTCCCGAAGCGTGTGAAAAACACGGGCACTCAGGGAATGACCATCTTCACTCATAATAAACCCTCCTATAGTTATAATTCAATTTGCATATTTTTACAACAGTCATTTATAATTTCTGTCAATTCTTCATCGGTCATGACGGTAACACGTCCGTCTTCATACTGTTTGTCTACGATTTCTTTTATCCTCTTTACCAGTTCTGAATTCTTATCTACTACACGGTCTCCCTCTAAACGGTAATAGGTATTTATCCAATGTGCAATTCCTGCCAATCCCGATGTATTTGATACAGATACCAGTACCGGACGGTTTAAGAATTTTTCCGTATCAAAGATATTATAAATTTCTTCGTTTTTCAAAAGACCGTCTGCATGAATTCCCGCTCTTGTAATATTGAAATTTTTTCCACAGAATGGAGTTCTCTCCGGAATCGGACAACCTAATTCTTTTTCAAAATATTCTGCTAACTCCGTGATTGCCGTAGTATCCATACCATCTAACGTACCTTTTAACTGTGCATATTCAAATACCATTGCCTCTAATGGGGTATTTCCGGTTCTCTCACCGATACCGAATAAGGAACAGTTGACACCGCTTGCTCCATAGAGCCATGCTGTTGTAGAATTATTGACTGCCTTATAGAAATCATTGTGTCCATGCCATTCAATCAACTCACTTGGTACTCCGGCATGGGTGGTAAGTCCGTAGATAATTCCCGGCACACTTCTTGGAATTACCGCTCCCGGAAAGCTGACGCCATACCCCATGGTATCACAGGCACGAATCCGAATTGGAATCTTGTATTCCTCCATGAGTTTCATTAACTCTAAACAGAACGGAATCACATAGCCATAAATATCTGACCTTGTAATATCCTCTAAATGACATCTTGGAGAAATTCCCGTTTCAAGACACTCTCTTATTACACTCAAATATTGGTTCATAGCCTCTTTTCTGGTCATCCGCATCTTATAGAAGATGTGGTAATCAGAACAGCTTACTAAGATACCGGTTTCCCGCAGTCCTAAATCCTTTACTAACTGAAAATCTTTCTTGCTTGCACGAATCCAGCTCGTTACCTCCGGGAACTGATACCCACGCTCTAAGCACTTATCTACGGCATCCCTGTCCTTTTTACTGTATAAGAAAAATTCACTCTGGCGGATTTTTCCCTTTGGTCCGCCTAATCTATGCAGATAATCATAAATCGTTACAATCTGCTCCGGTGTATAGGGTGCTCTGGACTGCTGTCCATCACGGAAAGTCGTATCGGTAATCCAAATTTCCTCCGGCATATTGTGAGGTACGATACGGTCATTAAATGCGATCTTTGGTATCTCATCATACGGAAACAGATTACGGAATACATTTGGTTCCTTTACATCATTAAGCTGGTAAAAATGTTCCTCAAGCTGCAACAGATTTGTCTTTTCATTTTTTACAACTGCTCTCATATCTCCGATTTCGTTCATTTTCATCCTCCTCACTAAAAAAGCATAAAAGTATACAATCTTTCTTTTTGTATGATTGTATACAATTATGCATGTATTGTCAAATAATTTTTATTTTACAGCCCACACTTTAAAATACAAATCAATAGCATATGGATTTATCTGCTTTCTTACCACCAGCTTATGACTAATCCATTGTAGTGAATGAATGGTGCTTCGATATATCTTCTCAAAATTTTCCCTGCCGGTAATACGATAGCATATCTTTCCATTCTCATCCCTGCTTCCGTCCAAATCACAACGTAAAGATAATACAATATCTTCATCTTTTTCCATAACCCCAACTGCAATCTGATATTGCAAAAGATGTGTGCTGATTAACTTTAACATCATATAGAGTGCATAGCTGATATTCGGACGGATAGAAAGCGGAATATCTTCATTTACAAAATTCTCCATTTTCAAAAACCTCTTATTTTGGACATCCTGAAACTCTTCTAACAGCAGCCTTTCATTTACTTCCCAGTTCTTTGGCTCTAAAATATAATATTTAATAAAGGCTTCTTGTAATTCCCTGATATAGTCCTGTAACTCAAGGGTTGCCCTTGCCGCAGGCACATTTTTCCCCAGTTCAAGGTTGTTCTTCACCATACCGGTTACCATATCTAAGACAATTCCATATTCTTCTTTCCTGTGTTCGATTTGTTCTACCGCCTTTTCGCAGACCTGCTCCATTCTCTCTAATTCACGTCTTTTTTTCTCTTTTCCGGCCTCTTCATCTTTGGTCAGCTTTTTCATTCGGATTGCTTCTTCTACTGCCGGCATAATATTATCTGCCACCTGACAGGGCTTTAAAATCAGCCGGAAGGTTTTGCATCGATTGATAGAAGCAAGCGTCCTTCTAATATCTAACGCCGGTGAAAGTGCTATCTTAACTGTATCGGGAGAAATGTGGTCACAAAGGCTGAACATTTCTTCTCCACTCATAATCGGAAGCTCTAATTCACAGATAAAGACATCTATTTCCTGCTGTTCTAAGACTGCAAGTGCCATCTCCGGAGTAGAAGCGTAATAAAAAACATATTTTTCCGGTACTACTTCTAGAATTTTCTTCATTTTTTTCATATGACGTTCATCGGAATCTACAATTAATATCTGATACATAATTTTCCCCCCTTCTTTTTTTCTATTATAACATGTCTGTTGCATAATCTCATCTTTTTTATATTTTCCAAAAAACCTTCTGCCCTTGTAACACATTTCCCTTCCCGGCATATGATGAAGTGTAAGTAAAAAATATTTGGAGGATTTCAAATGAGTGATTTAGCAGCAACAAACTGTGGATGTGGATGTGACAACGAAAGAGGATGTAATTCTATTATCTGGTTAATAATCTTATTATCCTGCTGTGGATGCGGCAACAATGGATTATTTGGCGGTAATGACTGCAACAACAATAGCTGTATCTGGATTATCATCTTACTGCTCTTCTGCTGTAACGGCAATGACTGTGGATTCGGATGTTTCTAATTTCTGATTCAAAGAGGAGGTACTGCTTAGGCGGTACCTCCTTTTTTCTATGAAAAATATCTTTTTTTCTCCTTTTGTCTGTTCTCTTTTTTTCGCTTGTATTCCTCCCTTCTCTTTTTCTCTAAACACTTCTCATCAATCTCATACACTTTATTTCCATCAATAATTAATCTTCCCATGTTTTCCTCCTTTTTCAGATTCCAAATCCGAATCTCCTATATAATTACTATATGCAGGCAGGTGAAATATTGCATAGCTTTCCCGTTTACGCATATATTGAAAGAAAAAGGATTTTTATGGAAGAAGAATTAAAACCTACACTTTTAGACGAACAGTTAAACAGCCGTGAACTGCAGATTTTAAAGACAACAATTCCTTATCTTAAGGAACCACAGCAAAAAAACCTTGCTATCTTTGCAAAATTTTTAGAATTGCAAAAAACCATTCGCTTTTTTCAGAGCGAATCGAATAACCTAAGCATCTGCTCTATGGAAAATCCCGAAGAAAATACACTGAATATGCTAAACGAGATACGTCCTTACTGCAATGAAAAGGAATTAGAACATCTTGATTCTTTCATTAATATGCTTCAACTGTTTTCTGCTTACGATCTCTTATTCCGCTGACTTTGGAGGTATCTATGGATATATCAAATTTATTAAAACAGGGAAATATTCCACCTGAAAAACTCAATTTTTTAATGCAGTTCGCCAACCAGCAGCATTCTAATAATGCAAAGGATATGGCTTCGGAACTCACCCAGGCGGCATCGAATGCAAAGCAAAACGGAATTGAGTTTTCAGAGACGGAACGAGACCTTTTGATTGACATTCTAAAGCAAAATATGAGTGAGGAAGAACGTAAAAAAACAGATATGCTTCTTACTCTTATGAAAAATATGAAAAGACATTAGAAAAACAGCGTAGGCAATCAGTGAACTGCCTACGCTGTTTTTTCTATCGATTAGTCCAATTTTATTTTAAAGGAAGCCTCTTCATCGAACACAGAGTTATTATAATAATTTAACTTTAATCCACCATCTCCTTGCGGCTGCTCAAAAGCCAACGTTCCTTCTACAATGCCTCCTGCGTTCAGATTACCACTGGATAATGCTGTGTCACTATCTATGGTAGTAAAAGTAATATCCTCTTCCTGTCCATTACTATTTTCCATTTTCCAATCATATGGATTATAAGATATTTTTTCTTCTGATTTATTTTCTATTTTAATAGAAACAATTACATATTCATATCCTTCTTTTGCAGTATCATATTCGCTTCCTGTGGTCTTTTCTACGTTTGTGACAGTAAAATCAATATTTTTAAAAGTAACAGTTTCATTTTGTGTAAATTCTTTCTTCTCTTCTTGTTTTTCCTGTGTCTTCGTCTCTTTTTTCACATCTTGTTCATTTGATGTTGCTTCATCACTTCCACCACCTGCAACAGCTCCAATCACCACAATAATAGCAATTCCTATTAAAATAATCTGCCATAATTTTATTCCCTGTTTCTTTCTGCAGTTCGGACATACTTTTGCATCTGCGGGTATTTCAGTCTTACAATGCTTACATAATTTTTTACTTTCTTTTTCCATTTCTTCTTCTCCTTCTTTTTCTATAAGTATATATTTTATATTTCTAGGTTATTATACCATAGCTATACAAATATTACAATTAGAAAACAAGGACGTGATATAATGTATGAAACAAATAATGATATAGATTTCAAAGCCATCGGAAGTAAATTACGTGAAATTCGGACCAGTAAAGGCTTAACTCAGGAATATGTAGCTACAATCGCAAATGTAAATGTTAGTCATATCAGCAATATTGAAAATAATCGTGTAAAAATTTCTTTGCAAACATTAGTTTTTATATGCAATGCTTTAAATGTTACTGTTGATTTTGTTCTATCCAAAGAATACTTTCATCCTACTACTGCTCTTGACAATGAAATTCTCAAGGAATTACATTCTTGCGATTTTAAAACAAAAGAACAGGTTTTAGAAATCATAAAAATATTAAAATAAGATTTGTGAATAATTACGAATGGGCAGAGCCGATTTTCCGGTTTCTGCCCATATTTTAAATAATAGAAACCTCACAAACGACGTATTTATGCCGGTTGTGAGGTTTTTCTCTCTTTTTAACTGTCAAAGACAGGAATATAATTTATTATATACAATATTTATTCACAATGTACACTTCTTTTTTATCTTCCTTATTAATTACTGACATCATAGCCCTAAAATCAGAAAAATGACGCAGATAATGTCCCATCCGCGCCATCTTACATTGTTAAAACCTATATTATTTTCTAAAAATCCTTTTCCAATTATTATTTCTGTACGATATTGATGATTTTTCCAGGAACATAGATTTCTTTTACAATGTTTCCTGTTAACTTATCTGCAATCGCTTCTTTTCCGGCCGCAATCGCGGTATCTTTATCCACATCTGCCGGAAGTGTTACAACAGCTCTTGTCTTTCCGTTAATCTGTACCGGAAGTTCGATGGTATCTTCTACGGTCTTCGCTTCGTCAAATTCCGGCCATGTCTGCTGATATACTCTTCCTTCGTATCCGCAGTTCTCCCAAATTTCCTCTGTAATATGAGGAGCAACCGGATTTAAGAGAATTAAGAAAGTCTCAAATTCTTTACGGTTAATAGAATTCTCCTTATAGAAGTCATTTAACAGACTCATCATTGCTGCAATCGCGGTATTATATTTAAGATTCTCAAAATCAGAACTTACCTTCTGGATGGTCTGATGCATCTTTGTCTCAAAATTGCTGCGATACTCTTCTCCATCCACTAGAATTTCCTGTAATTTCCATACACGGTCTAAGAATCTGCGGCAACCCTTTACACCATTTTCTGACCAGGAAGCACTTAAGTCAAAGGCTCCTATGAACATCTCGTAAGTACGAAGGGTATCTGCGCCATAATCCATTACGATATCATCCGGGTTTACCACGTTACCACGGGATTTTGACATCTTCTCTCCATTTTCACCGAGAATCATTCCGTGGGAAGTTCTCTTTTGGTATGGCTCTTTAGTCGGTACAACACCCTGATCATATAAAAATCTGTGCCAGAAACGGGAATACAGAAGATGTAAGGTTGTATGTTCCATACCACCATTATACCAATCTACCGGAAGCCAGTACTCCAATGCTTCTTTGCTTGCTAACGCCTCTGTATTGTGCGGGTCTGTATAGCGTAAGAAATACCAAGAAGAACCTGCCCACTGAGGCATAGTGTCTGTTTCACGTTTCGCAGGACCACCACAGCAAGGACAGGTAGTATTTACCCAGTCTGTCATTGCTGCTAACGGAGATTCTCCGTTGTCCGTTGGCATATAGCTGTCTACCTCCGGAAGTTCTAATGGAAGTTCACTCTCCGGAAGCGGCACATAACCGCATTTATCACATTTTACAATCGGAATCGGCTCACCCCAGTAACGCTGACGGGAGAATACCCAGTCACGTAATTTGAAGTTGGTTTTGCTCTTTCCAATCTTTTTCTCTTCTAAAAATTCGATGATTTTTTTCTTTGCTTCTGCTACTTCAAGTCCATTTAAAAATTCAGAATTTACAAGTTTTCCTGTTGCTACGTCTGTGAAGGCTTCTTCCTGCACATTTTCACCGCCTGCAACCACTTCGATAATTGGAAGGTTGAATTTTTTCGCAAACTCCCAGTCTCTTGTATCGTGTGCCGGTACTGCCATGATGGCTCCTGTACCATAGGACATCAATACATAGTCAGATACCCAAATTGGAATCTCTTTTCCATTTACCGGATTAATGGCATTGAAGCCGTCGATTGCTACACCGGTCTTGTCTTTTGCAAGCTCGGAACGCTCAAAATCGGATTTCTTTGCTGCCTGTTCACGATAGTCGATAATCGCATCCCAGTTCTTAATATCCTCTTTGTATTTGTCTAAAATCGGGTGCTCCGGTGATACAACCATATAAGTTGCACCGAATAAGGTGTCCGGTCTGGTGGTGTATACAGTCAGTTTTTCATCTTTTCCTGCGATTGGGAATTCTACTTCTGCTCCCTGACTCTTACCAATCCAGTTCTTCTGGGATACCTTTACACGCTCGATGTAATCTACGTCGTTTAATCCCTCTAAAAGTTTTTCTGCGTAGTCTGTAATCTTTAACATCCACTGGCTTTTTACCTTGCGGACAACCGGACTGCCGCATCGCTCGCAGACTCCGTTTACAACCTCTTCGTTTGCAAGTCCTACTTTACAGGAAGTACACCAGTTAATCGGCATCTCACTCTTGTATGCAAGACCTTCTTTGAATAATTTTAAGAAAATCCACTGTGTCCATTTATAATAATCGGTATCAGTTGTATTGATTTCTCTATCCCAGTCAAAAGAATATCCTAACGCATGAAGCTGTCCCTTGAAACGTTCCACGTTATTCTCTGTTACAATCTTTGGATGAATCTTATTCTTAATTGCATAGTTTTCCGTTGGAAGTCCGAATGCATCCCATCCCATTGGATAAAGTACGTTGTATCCCTGCATTCTTCTCTTTCTTGCTACAATATCTAATGCGGTATATGGTCTTGGATGACCTACGTGAAGTCCCTGTCCTGACGGATATGGGAATTCTACTAATGCATAGTATTTTGGTTTGGAATAATCGTCTGATGCGGCGAATGCCTTTTCATCATCCCAGATTTTCTGCCACTTCTGCTCGATAGCTCTGTGGTTGTATGGTATTCCTTTGGCTGACATTTTCTGCTCCTCCTCATTTTTCAAATCTATTTGTAAAATTTTTTTGTAAAATTTTATGGTTAAATATTTCCATCTGAACCCATATAGATAAAATTTTAGCATAGTCGGGGCATTTGTCAAGGGATATATGCTCTTAGTCAGCTTTGAAAGGTAAATTCATTTTATATCCTGCCGTTTCTGTGAAATGCTTAT
>JBJELL010000213.1:0-2381 GCA_051879115.1 Lachnospiraceae bacterium | reverse complement strand
ATTTTTAAGTAGATTAAGTAAGGTGGTTTTGATAACAGAAATCTCACAATCCACTCCCACAATCCCCACTACTTCTCCCGCAGAATTGTGAATTGGCGCATAGGCACTGTAATAACTCCCCCACTGATCCGTCGTTGGCTCCGCATCGATACAGGCTTTTCCCTTCAGTGCTTTTTCCAGTTCTTCATAGGATTCATAAGGCTCGCCTATTTCTGCCGGTTCCTCGCTGTCGGCATCCACAACGAACTGAACATTTTTGTCGTCTAACGGTTTCATCGTATAGATATAACTGACAGAATCTCCCTCTAAAAAATTCTGTAAAGTCTGTAAAACCTCCCTATACTCTTTCGACTCATAGCCATCCTTTTGAATTTTCTCATGCTCATCCCCATCAATACTTGCTGCCGCCATTTTGGCAATATCTAAAGTATCCGACTTACAGGTTTTTATCAGATGTCTGTCTAATGTTCTATATGAAATAGCACTTAAGACAACCGTAACAAGAACTACTGCAGAAATGATATATAAAAACATCCTGCCTGAAATACTAAGTTTTCTGGTATGCATAATCCCCTCCAAAATACATTTTTTTCTATTATACTATCTGTTTTGTCGAAAATCCACATTTTTACTCTTATATATAGTAAATTTCTCCTATTTTCTGTATTTTAATATTTCCCAATCTTTGTCATCTGTGCTACAATATTGCAAAAATAACACATACAAGGAGATACCTATGCTTTGGGATACACATATGCATACACGTTATTCCGGCGACAGCGATGCCAGACCGGAGGATATGATAAATGCCGCTATGAATTTGGGGCTGGATGGAATCTGCATTACCGACCATATGGATTATGACTATCCAAATGATGCGGAGCTGTTTTTATTCGATGTCGGAATGCAGCAGGAAGAACTGTCTGCATTAAAAGAAAAATATAAAGACCGCTTTCTAGTTCTTTTGGGAATTGAGCTTGGACTCCAGCCACAGGTTGCAGAACAGAACAGGCAGCTTCTTGCTTCCTATGACTTCGATTTTGTCATCGGTTCTTCCCATGTGGTTCATGGATTTGACCCTTATTATAAAGAATATTATGAGGGAAAGACGGAACACGAAGCCTATTTAGAATATTTTGAGTCAATTCTGGAAAATATTTCTGTATTTGAGGATTTTGATGTCTATGGACATATTGACTATGTGGTGCGTTATGGGCCGAATAAGAATGTGGACTATTCCTATCAAAAATATGCAGATGTAATTGACGAGATTTTTATTCAACTGATTCAAAAGGGAAAGGGCATTGAACTGAATACTGCCGGATTAAAATACGGTCTTGGACATCCTCATCCAACGGAGGCAGCACTTAAACGCTACCGGGAACTTGGCGGTGAGATTCTAACCCTCGGTTCTGACGGACATAAACCGGAGCATATCGCCTATGATTTTAAAAAAGTGCCAAAGATTTTATCGGATGCGGGTTTTCGCTATTATACGGTATTTGAGAATCGGAAACCGATTATGAAAAAACTGTGATGCCAATTTGCATCACAGTTTTTGTAATTCTTCCTAAACAATCTATATACAAAGCTGATGCTTCAATGTCTCAACAATACTTTTGATATGATATTCTATTAAAAAAATCTGATTTGAATATTCAGGGTAAAGTATTTTTCCCTCTTTCATCATCGGATAGAAGTATGTTTCTGTTTCTTTGATGTATTTTATCATTCGCTTTTGTGAAAATCCCGAAGTCATGCTGGATACATTGTTACAACGGTCTAATAGTTTTACCATAAATGCTGTTGGATTCTGCTTGATTCTTCCATAATGCTCTCCTTTTCCTTTTTCCGTCTTCACGGAAGCATCCTTCGTAAGCAGGGATACTGCTATCTTTACAGCTTCGTTTGCCGGAAGGTCTCTTGTGAGAACACCGCAGTCCTCACAGACGTCGTGGAGCAATGCTGTGGAAATCATATTGTCATCATCAAGCCCCAGAGCAAGGGCATGGCAGGTCACTAACAACGGATGATAGATATAGGGTATCTTCTCTTTTCCGTCTCTGCTCTGTCCTTTGTGCTGTTCTCTTGCAAAAGGAAGCGCTCTTAAGGTCTGCTCCATCTTATTTGTGACAGCATAATTCTCTATGTAAACATACATCTGCTCTTCATCGAATAATCGGTCAGAAGGCTGTCCTAACTGTTCTAAAATATCTACTCTTTCTGATAATATTTTCTGCACCCGTACCCTCCTTTTTTTTCTTTCGTCCGTTACCCCTTTAGTATATCATGTGTGAGTGAAAAATACAGATATTTTCTTCTTAATTATATCAGAATTTCAGGCACAGCCTATAACATAGGATTGCTGCACTCATCATTTT
>JBJELL010000212.1:0-10319 GCA_051879115.1 Lachnospiraceae bacterium | reverse complement strand
TTCCCAAAACTGGTATTTTTATATGATGAGAACCTTCATGGAGAAGGAAAAGAATTAGAGGATGTATTCGAGGCAGGAATCGAGTGCTCAAGACAGACCATGTATCCGGACTGGTTAAGTTTGACCGGAAAAGGCTATATTGCTTCTATGTACAAGCAGTACGGAGAGATTATCAGCCCGATGGGATGTCGTGCATTTTTATCTCCATGGTATGTGGAAGGCGGTATGTATCCGAAGGATGAAAACGACAGACCGCGTTTTGTAGGACGTTTTAATATTGGAGTGGTCAGCTTACACCTTCCAATGATTTTGGCAAAAGCCAGACATGAAAGCAAGGATTTTTACGAGGTATTAGACTACTATCTCGAATTAATTCGCCAGATTCACATCCGTACCTATGCTTATTTAGGAGAGATGCGTGCATCTACAAACCCTTTGGCATACTGTGAAGGAGGATTTTACGGTGGAAATCTGAACTATAACGATAAGATTAAACCATTGTTAAAATCGGCAACTGCTTCTTTTGGAATTACGGCATTCAACGAATTGCAGGAGCTTTACAATGGAAAATCCTTAGTAGAAGATGGTCAGTTCGCCATTGAGGTATTAGAGCATATCAATAAGAAGGTAAATGAATTTAAGGAAGCAGACGGCAATCTCTATGCCATCTATGCAACACCGGCAGAGAACCTCTGCGGATTACAGGTAAAACAGTTCCGCAAAAAATACGGAATTATCGAAAATGTATCTGACAGGGAATATGTCAGTAACGGATTCCACTGCCATGTAACCGAGGATATTACACCGATTCAGAAACAGGATTTGGAATATCGTTTCTGGGAACTCAGTAACGGCGGTAAGATTCAGTATGTGAAATATCCGATTAATTACAATGTAGAAGCGGTAAAGACACTGGTACGACGTGCCATGAAGATGGGATTCTATGAAGGAGTGAACCTATCCCTTGCCTACTGCGATGACTGTGGACATCAGGAATTGGAGATGGATGTCTGCCCGAAATGCGGAAGCCGTAACTTAACGAAGATAGAGAGAATGAATGGGTATCTGTCCTATTCAAGAGTCAAGGGAGATACGAGACTCAACGATGCCAAGATGGCAGAAATAGCAGAAAGAAAGAGCATGTAGGAGGCAGAATGCGTTATCATAATATCACAAAGGACGATATGTTGAACGGAGACGGTCTAAGGACGGTGCTCTGGGTATCGGGATGTGACCACTGTTGTAAAGAATGTCACAATCCGATTACCTGGGACCCGAATGGAGGACTTCTGTTTGACGAGGAGGCAAAACAGGAATTATTTGAAGTGTTAGAACGGGATTATATTTCGGGACTGACATTGAGCGGGGGAGATCCGCTGTACGCAGGAAACCGGGAAGACATGTTAAAACTGGTAAAAGAAGTCAGAGAGAAGTTTCCGGCAAAAACCATCTGGATGTATACCGGGTTTGACTATGAGAGTATTGAACAGTTAGAAATCATGGATTACATTGATGTGTTAGTGGATGGAGAGTTTGTGGTGGAAAAGGCAGACCCGCAGATTCACTGGAGAGGCAGCAGCAACCAGAGAGTCATCGACGTGCAAAAATCCAAAAAAACCGGAAATGTAGTACTTCATTGCGAATAGGAGACAGATATGCCAAAAATCAGAATTAAATATTTTACAGACGAAATAGATAAGTTAGAGTATATAGATGGAAAATCCGACTGGATTGACTTAAGAGCTTCCGAAACAGTGGAATTAAAGGCGGGAGAATTCAAGCTGATTCCCCTTGGAGTGGCAATGGAGCTGCCAAAAGGATATGAGGCACATATTGTACCAAGAAGCTCTACGTTTAAAAACTATGGTATTTTACAGACAAATAGCTGCGGCATTGTGGACTGCACCTATTGTGGTGATGAGGATATGTGGAGAATGCCGGTCTATGCAACGAGAGATACGGTAATTAACAAAAATGACAGAATCTGTCAGTTCCGTATCTATGAGAATATGCCAAAGATTGAATTTGAACAAACAGAGACCTTAGGAAATGAGAACCGTGGAGGTTTTGGAACTACCGGCAGGCAGTAAGGATTCGTCAATCTGCATAGTAAAATAAAAAAAATCCGTCAGGATGACGAATGAGAATCCCATTTTTGGAAATACGCCAAAGAAAGAACGGAAATTTTGTGGAATCCCCGCATAGTCAAAATGCGGGGATTTTTTTATGATATAGGATATAAAAAACAGGAAAGATGGGAGAGAGTCACAATGGCAAGTTTATCCTTACAGGGAATTGGGAAACGCTATCCAAACGGATTTGAAGCCGTAAAAGATTTTAATTTAGAGATTGAAGATAAGGAGTTCATCATTTTCGTAGGACCTTCGGGATGTGGAAAATCCACAACCCTTCGTATGATTGCAGGGTTAGAGGAGATTACGGACGGAGATTTATACATTGACGGAAAGAGAATGAACGATGTAGAACCAAAGGACAGAGACATTGCGATGGTCTTTCAGAACTACGCACTCTATCCTCATATGACGGTTTTTGACAATATGGCATTCGGTTTAAAACTTCGCAAGGTGCCAAAGGAAGAAATCAAAGAAAAGGTCTTAGAGGCAGCCAGAATTTTAGATTTAGAGCAGCTTTTAGACAGAAAGCCAAAAGCCTTATCCGGTGGTCAGCGGCAGCGAGTTGCCATGGGGCGTGCGATTGTCAGAAATCCAAAGGTATTCTTAATGGATGAGCCGCTTTCTAACTTAGACGCAAAGCTAAGAGTGCAGATGAGAGCTGAGATTGCAAGTCTTCATCAGAGATTAGGAGCGACGATTATCTACGTTACCCACGACCAGACAGAGGCAATGACCTTAGGTACGAGAATCGTAGTTTTAAAAGACGGTGTGATTCAGCAGGTAGATACACCGAGAAAACTCTACGATGAACCGGATAACCTCTTTGTAGCAGGATTTATCGGTTCTCCGCAGATGAACTTTATCGACGCAAAGTGCAGGATAGAAGGGCAGGAAGTGAGACTGGAGTTTGGAGAATTTTCCATCCTGCTTCCACCGGCAAAAGCAGAGAAATTGATTGCAGGCGGTTATGATGGCAAAACCGTAGTCATGGGTATCCGCCCGGATGATATTGATGATTCCCAAATCAGTATTGAGACACATAGAGATACGGTTATTGAAGCCGATGTAACCGGATATGAACTTTTAGGCTCAGAAGTATTGCTATACTACACCGTAGCAGGTATTTCCATGACAGCCCGTGTGGATTCGAGAACGACAGCAAAGATGGGAGATCATATCAAGTTAGCATTAGACCCGGAGAAGATTCACGTATTTGACAAAGAGAGTGAACTTACGATTACAAATTAAATAGAATTTTTCGACCAGAGATGGATGCAGAATATTGTGCTCCATCTCTACTTTTATCTAAAAAACTGGTGCAACGGAAGAAATTGTTTTATAATGAAGAATAAAAGTGGTAAAAGGAAAGACCAAGTTATGTTACAGGTATTTATTATCAATTCTTTTTCAGGGGACGAGACAAAGACTGTCGGAATCCGTGAAAAATTAGAAGAAATGAAAAACATGGAATATCTGGTATTCAATTCCGAGTATTCAGGACACGAAGGAGTGCTGGCAAAGCAGATGTGTGAACTCTTTCCAAACGAACAGATACGATTCTATTCCTGCGGGGGTTCGGGAACCTTTCGCAATATCCTAAAGGAAATACCGGAAAAAGACCTTGTACGGGTGGAGTTAGCAGAAATTCCCTGCGGATTGACCAATGATTTTTTAAATATCTATGGAGCGGAGAGGGAAAAATTTAGAGACATTGACAGTCTAATCGACGGAAAAGCAGAGGCCATGGACTATTTAAAGACTTCATCCGGTTCGGCACATAATACCGTATCGGTGGGATTTGACGGAATTATTTTAACGGGGGTATTTCATCTGACAAAGCTGCCGTTCTTTCACGGGGCACTGCCTTATTTTCTGTCATCTATCGTGGCGGTTCTCAACAACCGGGTGCAGGAGTTAGAGATTACAGCAGATGGGGAAGTATTTCGGGGAAAATTCTATGAGATCGCATTGGGAAATGGAAATCTCTTAGGCGGCAATTTTCATTTTGGCGATGAATCACACCCTAAGAATGGAAAAATGCGGATGGTTTTAGCTCCGGATAAAGGCTGGATGTATAAAATCAGAATGTTGATAGCGACCTTGAGGAATAATCAGGAGTTGTTGGAAAAAGAGACCATCTGCCGTATGGTAGAGAAGGTCTGTATTAAGAGTGTGGACGGAAGAAAGATGAGCATTAATATAGATGGGGAGTTGGAGGCGGCACAGGAAATTCGTGTAGAAGTCTGTAAGGACGGAATGAATTTCGTGGAACCGGCAGGTCTTAAGAGGAGTGAGATAAGATGGAAGAACGAAGCAGATTTGTACAAAAGGTAATGTTTGGAGATTATCTTCTTATCGTTTCTTTGGCATTTGTCAGCCTTTTGTTCGGAAATGACGGGATTTCAGAGATTCTTCGTAACTTTACATTAGCAGAAATTGTAATAGGAATTGTATTGATGTGGTATATTACCTTCCAAAAGGAGGTATCGGATATTTATCATGGCAGTTTCTATATACTTTTTATGGGAACTTTGGCAGTGGAAATCTGTGTATACTTTGATGATATGGTAATTGTACACTTCTTGCTTTTGTTGATGTTGCTTACCGTAGTATGCTACCGGAAGTTCTACCTCTGTAAACTGATGATTGCCGAGATGGCAGTGATTTATCTGATATATTTTCTGATTCTAAGGAGGATGGGAATCGGTGAGGAGATTGAATGGGTGCGGATGTTCATTGCCGGATTCGGTGCCATAGCGGGAGGTTTTGTCCTTGCCGGTATTATTGGAATTGAGGAAAAGAACCGCAGGATTATTCGGGAGAACCGCAGAACATCTATGGACATGCTGCGTTTGGTGCAGATGAAAAAAGAAGAAGCGGAACATTTAGCAGATGTTAAAAGCGTGTTTTTGGCGAATATGTCACATGAGATTCGTACACCGATTAATGCCATGCTGGGTATGAATGAGATGATTCTAAGGGAGTGCGAACAGCAGGAAGTTTTAGAATACGCAGAAAATATTGAAAGAGCAGGACAGACTCTCCTATCCTTAATCAATGACATTCTGGATATTTCTAAGATAGAGTCGGGAAAAGTAGAGATTACGCCGGAAGAATACGATATCGGTATGGCGATGCACGATATAGAAAATATAATAGGCGTCAAAGCAGAGGAAAAGGGACTGGAATTAAAATTTGAAGTGGCAGAGGATATTCCGGGAAAACTCTATGGGGATGAGCTGCGTATCAAACAAATTCTCATAAACGTTTTAAACAATGCTGTAAAATATACGAAAAGAGGAGAGATTGTATTCTGTCTTGACTGGGAAAAAATCGGGCAAGATGATATTTTGATGAAGGTTTTAGTCTCTGATACGGGAATTGGAATGAAGGAGGAAGAATTAGAACACATTTTTGATGCATTTCAGCGTCTTGATATGGAGAACAACCGCAATATTGAAGGAAGCGGTCTGGGAATGACGATTACCAACCGGTTCTTAGAACTTATGAACGGTAATATTTTCATAGAGAGTGAGTATGAAAAAGGCACAAGGGTGCGGATTGAGATTCCACAGCAGGTTGTGGAATGGACAGCGGCATATTTTGAAGAAAGCCAAAGAGAAAATACAAAGAGGAGAAAATATCAGGTATCCTTTATTGCACCAGAGGTGCGAATCTTAGCGGTAGATGATAATCCGATGAATCTGTCCGTTATCCGGGGGCTCTTAAAAAAGACTATGATGCAGGTAGACCTTGTGCAGAGCGGCTTAGAGGCAATCGAAGCAGTACAAAGAGAGTATTATGATTTGATTCTTATGGATCATATGATGCCTCAGATGGATGGAATTGAGACTATGCGCCAGATAAAAAGACTTGTGGCAAATAAGAATCCTCATGCTCCGATTATCGTATTGACGGCAAATGCTACCGCAGGTTCAGAGCAAAGATATTTAGAAGAGGGATTCGACAATTATCTTTCAAAACCGGTGCAGACAGAAAAACTTGAACAGATGATATGTTTTTATCTTCCAAAAAACATGGTGGAAAGACAGAGGACATTAAAAGAGCAGGAGAAGGAAGAATGGAAGAACGAAGCTCTTGAAAAAGAACTTTTAGACTATGGTTTAGACATGAGCGGAGGACTTTTCTATCTCGACTATAATATAGAACAGTATTTAGAGACGGCAGAAGTCTTTTTGAGATACTCTGCACAGCGGAAACAACGGATAAGAAAGCTGTTAGAGGATGGAGATATTCAAGGCTATACCATAGAGGTACATTCATTAAAGAGCAATGGAAAAATCTTAGGAAGTCATGAATTAAGTCAGATGGCAGAGGAGTTAGAAGAACAGGGACTTAGGGGAAATATAGAGTATCTGACAAAAGGAATGGACGTATTAGAGGCTGTCTGGAACCGCACGGAACAAGGAATCCGCTATCTGATTGAACAGACTAAAAGAGAAGAGGCAAAGATAGCAGAGGGAGTCGGAATGGAGGAATCCGTATTTTTAGAAAAGAAGGAGCAGATTGCACAACTTGTCCGGCAATATGAGGAAGAAGAGGCGGTTCTCGAATTAGAAAAATTGCAGAGTCAGGGACTTAGCAAAGCACAGCTTAACGAAGTCACACGGGTGCGGGAATTGCTAGAAGAGTTCTCCTATGAGCAGGCATTAGAACATCTTACAAATTAGAAAGAAGGAGGAGCGATGTTATTAAAACAGAGGTTAAAAAAGGCATTAACCGAGATTAAAGAAATCTCTAGAATAGACAGTGCAGTGTATACCGACAAAGGAGAGGTTTTAGCTGCTACGTTTCAAGAGACAGAACAGTTCAGTGAACGTATCTGTCAGTTTGTGACAGCAGGGGCAGATGCATTGACAGTGGAAGGATTTCATTTTTTCAAGATTTCCATTGTACAGGAGGAAAACTATGTACTGCTGGTACGGGCAGCAGTAGAGGAAGCCTATATGATTGGAAAACTTGCGGTCTGTCAGGTACGCAATCTCATAGAAGCTGATGCGCAGCGTATGAACAAGAGTAGCTTTATGAAGCAGGTGTTATATGGAGATATCAGAGAAGAGGAACTGTATGCTCATGCTAAAAAACTGAAGATAGCAGACTCGGAATGGATAGTCTATCTCATAAAAACCTATGGAAAGAAGGAAATGGCATGTATCGAGACAGTGCGAAACCTCTTTTCCGACAAGGAGAAGGATTTTCTAATTGATGCAGATGAGAAGACCCTGATTCTGATTAAAGATGCAAAGGGAATAGAGCAGGAAGAAGCAGAAAACATTGCAAGAACCATTTTAGATAATGTACAGGCAGAAGCAATGCAGCAGATATCTGTCAGCTATGGAAAAAGAGCAGAACAGCTTGCAGAGATTACACGTTCCTATGAAGAAGCAGTTATGGCAATGGAGATAGGGAAAATCTTCTATGGACAGAGTTCCATTCTTTCTTTTGACAGTCTCGGTATTGGAAGGTTGGTCTATCAGATACCAAAAGAACTGGGTGAGAGATTTGTACAGGAGGTCTTTGGTGGAAAAGAGGATGCCTTGGATGAAGAAGATTTGACAACGGTACAGAGATTTTTTGACAACAATCTGAATATCTCAGAGACAGCGAGACAGATGTATGTACACAGAAATACCCTGGTATACCGCTTAGAGCGAATTGAAAAAGTGGTAGGACTGGATGTGAGAAAGTTCGATGATGCGATGAAATTTAAGATGGCTTTGATGGTAAGAGCCAATTTGGATTACCAGAGAAAAACAGATGCGTAAAAATATGAACAGTTCAGCCATAGCCTGTAACATGGGGTTGTCGCACTAATTATGTGGTGTTGCTGATAAAATCAGTTACCGGAAGATAAAATTCATGATTTATTTCAGGAATCGCAAATCTTCCGGTAACTGATTCTATCAGTAGCAAAATGATGAGTGCGACAATCCCCATGTTACGGGCTATGGCTGAATTGTTACATATAAAGTATCGGTTTTTTTTTGATTGAAAAGCCTAAAGAAGCTGTGCTATACTAAAAAAGTATGGCATAATTTGCCGTTAATCAGAAAGGGAAGGAAGAAAAATGGCAGGAAAAGAAACATACGATGCCGGGAATATTTCCGTTTTAGAAGGATTAGAAGCAGTCCGGAAAAGACCGGGCATGTATATAGGAAGTGTAACCAGAAAAGGATTAAACCATTTAATATATGAAATTGTAGATAACGCAGTGGACGAGCATTTAGCCGGAAACTGTGACACCATATATGTAACATTAGAAGCAGACGGTTCCTGTACCGTAGATGACAACGGACGAGGTGTACCGGTGGGCATGCATGAGAAAGGGATTCCGGCAGCAAGACTAGTATTTACCACCCTCCATGCCGGAGGAAAATTTGACGATTCGGCGTATAAGACCAGCGGAGGACTCCACGGAGTAGGTTCTTCAGTTGTAAATGCCCTTTCTACTTACATGGATGTTCAGATATCCAGGGAAGGTGCCATTCATCATGACCGTTATGAAAGAGGAATTCCGGTGATAGAGTTAGAAAACGGACTCCTTCCGGTTATTGGCAAGACCAAAAAGACAGGAACGAGAATTAATTTTCTGCCGGACCCGGAGATTTTTGAAAAGACGAGATTCAAAGAAGATGAGGTAAAAAGCCGTCTTCATGAGACTGCTTATCTGAATCCGAATCTTACGATTATCTATGAGGATAAGCGTTTAGAAGAACCGGAACATATTGTATTCCATGAAGAAGAAGGAATTATCGGATTTGTCAAAGACTTGAATAAAAAATGTGAGACACTTCACGATGTGATTTACTTTAAAGGTGAGAACGAAGGAATTACCGTAGAAGCGGCATTTCAGTACACGACAGAGTTCCATGAAAATATACTGGGATTTTGTAATAACATCTACAATGCAGAGGGAGGCACACACATTACCGGATTTAAGACGGTAGTGACGAGTGTGATTAACCAGTATGCAAGAGAGCTTGGAATTTTAAAGGAAAAAGACAGCAACTTTACCGGAGCAGATGTGCGTAACGGCATGACAGCCGTTATTACCGTGAAACATCCCGACCCGCGTTTTGAAGGACAGACGAAGACAAAGTTGGATAATCAGGATGCGGCAAGGGCAACTTCTAAGATTACCGGAGATGAAATTCAGCTCTATTTTGATAAGAATTTAGAGGATTTGAAGGCGGTCATTTCCTGTGCGGAACGTGCCGCTAAGATTCGTAAGACAGAAGAAAAAGCAAAGACCAATCTGCTGACAAAGCAGAAATTCTCCTTTGATTCCAATGGAAAACTGGCGAACTGTGAAAGCAGGGATGCGTCAAAATGTGAGATTTTTATTGTCGAGGGAGATTCTGCGGGAGGGTCTGCTAAGACCGCAAGAGACAGGAACTATCAGGCGATTTTACCAATCCGAGGAAAAATCTTAAATGTAGAAAAGGCGACTATCGATAAGGTACTTGCCAATGCAGAAATCAAGACCATGATTAATGCCTTTGGATGTGGATTTTCTGAAGGATATGGAAATGACTTTGATATTACCAAATTGAGATATGACAAGATTATCATTATGGCAGATGCCGACGTAGACGGTGCTCACATCTCGACACTGCTGTTGACCCTGTTTTACCGTTTCATGCCGGAATTAATCTTAGAAGGTCATGTCTATATCGCCATGCCTCCGCTCTATAAGGCAATTCCGTCAAAGGGAGAAGAGGAATACCTCTATGACGATGCTGCCTTAGAGAAATACCGTAAGAGACAAAAGGGAGCTTTTACCTTACAAAGATACAAAGGTCTTGGAGAGATGGATGCTGAGCAACTCTGGGAGACTACCTTAGACCCGAAGACCCGTATCTTAAAACAGGTGGTTATCGAGGACGGAAGAATGGCATCCGACGTTACAGAGATGTTAATGGGTTCTGATGTTCCACCAAGACGGGCATTTATCTATGAACATGCCAATGATGCGGAATTGGATATATAGGAGGCAGCTATGGAAGTAAGAGAAGAGAATTTAATCAGAACAGAATATTCAGAGGTTATGCAAAAATCCTATATTGACTATGCCATGAGTGTAATCATTGCCCGTGCCTTACCGGATGTAAGGGACGGTTTAAAGCCGGTGCAAAGAAGAACTCTCTATGATATGCATGAACT
>JBJELL010000211.1:0-2384 GCA_051879115.1 Lachnospiraceae bacterium | reverse complement strand
GTTAACATTCCCTTTGTACAAAGATTATCTTTAATTGCCACCGGCACTCCGGCTAATGGCCCCGTTAATTCTCCTGCATCTATTTTTTTCTGTACTTCTTCTGCCTTTTTCAGGGCTTTTTCTTTATCAAGGGTGACATAGCTGTGTACATCGCCTTCTACTTTTTCTATCTGGGCAAAAACCGCTTCTACGGCTTCTCTTACCGTCACTTCTTTTGCCTGTATCTTCTTTCCCAGCTCTACGGCTGTCAGACTCGTTAAACTCATAGTGTTTCCTCCTATCCGATGGTTTTTGGCACCTTGAATCCGTCATCTTTTGCGGATGGTGCATTTGCTAAGGTATCATCATGTCCGTTCCCGTTTGTCACAATATCTTCCCGAAATACATTATTGACCGGAAATACGTGAGACATCGGTTCCACACCGGAGGTATCTAATTCATTTAATTTGTCTATATAGTCAAGCATCTTTCCCATATCTGCTTTTGCCTGTTCTTTTTCCTCTGGGGAAAGCTCTAATTTTGCTAAAATTCCAACGTAATCAATGGTTTCATCTGAAATAATGTTTGCCATAATCTGTCTCCTTTTATCTTTATGGTTTTATTTCTATGGTTCTAATCTGCTCAAATCTCTTGGGAACAAGGTGGTCTCACGCACGTTTTCTTCTCCTAAAAGCTGCATGGTAAGACGCTCTAATCCGATACCCAGACCACCATGAGGCGGCATTCCATATTTAAAAGCACTTAAATAATCCTCCATACCTTCTTCTGTCATTCCTCTTGCTTCAATCTTATCTCTTAACATCTGATAATCATGGATTCTCTGACCGCCGGTGGTAATCTCTAACCCGCGGAATAACAAGTCAAAACTTAAGGTATAGGTTGTATCTTCCGGGTCATCCATTGCATAAAACGGACGTTTTTTGCTAGGATAATGAGTTACAAATACGAAGTCTGCACCATATTCCTCTTTAAAGAGTTCTCCGATTAAGTGCTCCTCTTCCGGCTCTAAATCATATGGATTCTTGATTCTTCTGTCATATTTTTCAGAAACCATCTTTTTAGCTTCATCGAAACGAACTACCGGAATCTGCTCTACCTTTGGAAGTTCTACGCCTAATATTTTCAATTCTTTTGCATAATCGCGTTCTAATAATTTCATGGCATATTGTAAAAATCCGGTTTCCATTGCCATGATATCTTCAAAGCCTTCGATATACCCCATTTCAAAATCCAGGGAGGTGTATTCATTCAGATGACGTTTTGTGTTGTGCTTCTCCGCACGAAAGACCGGGGCGGTCTCAAAGACTCTGTCAAAAACTCCTACCATCATCTGTTTGTAAAACTGCGGGCTCTGCTCTAAAATTGCAGGTCTGTGGAAATATTCAAAACGGAAGAGGTTCGCTCCTCCCTCTGCACCTTTCGCGCCAATCTTTGGAGTATGAATCTCCGTAAATCCTTCCTCGTATAAAAACTCACGGAAACCTCTGACTAATCCTTCCTGAATCTTGAATTTGGCACGTTCTCTGACATTTCGTAAAGATACAGCACGGTTGTTTAATTTCGCATCTAAGGAAGTATTCAGCTTCCACTTAGAGATTGCAAGGGGCATGGTGTCTGCCGGCTCTGATAAGACGGTAATCTTTTTTAAGCGGATTTCTATTCCGTTTGGTGCTCTGTCCTCTTTTGCAAGAACTCCCTCTGCTTCGATTGTAGCTGCTTCTTTTAAATCTTTTAAGTCGAACTCTGTAACGCCTTCTTCGTATACGCACTGTAAGAGTCCTTCTCTCTTTCTTAAAACTACAAATGCTACATCCCCCATATCACGGATGGTATGCACGGCACCGCTTACCTTTATTTCTTTTCCTTGATAATCTCCTGCTAAAAGTGTGCCAATTTCTAAAGTGTCTCTTTCCTTTACTCCTGTTAAGAATTCCATAATTTGTACTCTCCTTTTTCCGAAATAGGTGCGGGACGGGATTTTTATTTTTTGATTTTTATAAATAAAAAAGCCCGTCTCGGAACAATTCTGTTCCGGGACGGGATATCATTCTAAATTCCCGCGGTACCACCCGCATTGAAGTATTATGACCTGCACAATCTTCCACTCTTAGTACTTAACGCGTACAAAACGTACTGACCTACTTTGCAACTTTTGCAAGTTTTCCTCTGTTTTCCTGCAAATTTGTGTTCAACCAGTCTGCTCCAGAGTGTTCCCTTTGTCTTCTCTTTCAAACAGCGCTCTCAGTCGGTGACGCTGTATTCCTGTCGACGTCTGAAGATAAGAGTCTCCTTCATCACTTTGCTTTTGTGTCGATAATCATAGCATACTATTTTTCCTTTTGCAAGTTCTTGAAGAACCCAAAAAATATTTTCTTCTTCTTTTG
>JBJELL010000210.1:0-10340 GCA_051879115.1 Lachnospiraceae bacterium | reverse complement strand
GGAAAAATTAAGTGAAGATTTACAAAATGACAAGACCATCTTCCCGGATAAGGAAACCCTTAACAACTGTGAAATCTTCCGCTGCTTAGATGAAGACTCCATTGCCCTTTACAACAAGCTTTGGAAAGAATTAAAATCCCAGTAATTTTTACTTGCTTTTTTCAAAAAAACATGTTACATTAAAATCCACATGAATCTCATGTGGATTTTTCTTATCTTTGTACACTCGTACAATTTCCCAGATATCATTTATATCCCACTCATACAGGAGGTATATATGACATTTGATACTTTTAAATCAACGGTTTTAAATTCCCTTTGTGCTTATTATGGTGATAACTATACCTTAAGCATTCGCAGGATTCCTAAAAACAATCAGATTTGTTTAGACGGACTGACCATTCAGGAGAAAGGCTGCAACATCTCTCCTACCATTTATCTCAATCCCTATTATGAAGAATTTAAAAACGGGGTTTCCCTCTATACGATTTTAGAGAAAATTAAAAATCTCTATGCCATTAACCGCCCCACAGAAAATATTGACATTCGTTTTTTTACTGATTTTACTCAGGTACAGGATCGTATCTGTATGAAGCTGATTCACTACGAAAAAAACAGGGAACTTCTAAAAGAAATTCCCCACATTCGTTTTCTCGACCTTGCCATCGTATTCTATTATCTGATAAACCTGATTCCCGGAGAAAATGCCACCATCCTAATCTACAACAACCATATGGAGCATTGGAATACCACTCCACAGACGCTCTACCAGTATGCAAAGGAAAACTCTCCAAAACTTCTCCCTTATTATTTCGATGATATCTTTTCCATCTTAAGTGATTTAGACAGTTTAGAAGAATACTCAGAAAGACCGGAAAATCCCCTCTATGTTCTGACAAATTCCGAGAAACTTTTTGGTGCTGCTGCCATTCTCTATCCGGGAGTTCTTTCTTCCATTGCAGACAGACTGAACCGGGACCTTGTCATCTTCCCAAGCAGTATCCATGAAGTACTGATTCTTCCAATCACAGATTCAAAGGATTTATCAAAATACGAACATATCATAAATGACATCAATCAGTCTCATCTGACACCGGAGGAAGTTCTATCGGACCACGCCTATTGCTACAGCAGAAAGGACAAATCTATAACCTAGCATAGAGTTCTTCGTATTCTAATGCGGACGCATCCCATGAATAATCACATTCCATAGCACGGTATACCATCTCGTTCCACTCATTTCTGTGATTCTCATAGGTGTCTTTCGCATAATATATCATATGGAGCATCTCATGGGCATTATAATTTGCAAAGGAAAATCCATTTCCTGTCTGCTCATACTCGTTATATGGGCAGACGGTGTCCCTGAGTCCTCCTGTCTCTCTGACCATCGGTATCGTTCCATAGCGCATGCTCATAAGCTGGCTAAGTCCACATGGTTCAAAGAGAGACGGCATTAAAAAGGCATCTGCTCCGGCATATATCTGATGAGCAATTTCTTCCGAATAATTCAATTTTGCTGCAATCTTGTCCTCATACTTCCATTCAAAATGACGGAACATATTCTCATACTGTTCTTCTCCGGTTCCTAATACCACAATCTGAATGCGGTTCTGACTTAGAAGCTCATCCATCACATAGGCAATTAAATCCATTCCCTTTTGTGTCGTAAGTCTAGATACAATCCCAACAAGAAACGTATCACGTTCTGTGGGAAGTCCCATAATCTTTTGAATTTCTGCCTTATCTGCCGGTTTTTTATTCCGAAAATTCATCTTGTCATAATGAGCACAGATATACCGATCCGTCTGTGGATTATATTCCTTATAGTCGAGTCCATTTACAATTCCATACAGACGGTCAGCACTCATTCGGAAGAGTCCGTCTAAGCCCTCTCCACCCTGCGGTGTGGTAATCTCCTGTGCATAGGTTTTGCTTACCGTAGTCACAAAGTCAGAGTAAATGACGCCTCCTTTTAAATAATTAGCTTCCCCGTAGGATTCTAACTTATCTGCTGTAAAAAGATGTTCTGGGAGTCCGGTTACATCCATAACTTCATCTAATTTCCATCTTCCCTGAAATTTCAAATTGTGAATGGTAAACATCGTTTTCATATTTTGATAAAATACATCATTTTGATATGTATTTTTCAAAAACACGGGAATCAAACCGGTCTGCCAGTCATGACAATGCACAATATCTGCCTGAAAGCCGATTATCTTCATCGCTTCGATTACCGCCTTGGAGAAAAAAGCAAACTTTTCCACATCCTCATAGATATTGTTATAAGGCTTATCCCCTCCAAAATAGAATTCATTGTCAATAAAATAACAAATTATTCCATCATATTTTGCAGTCAGAATTCCTGCATACTGTCTGCGCCACCCCAACTCCACATAGGTATTGTCTATAAACGTCAGTCTCTCCTTATATTTTTCTTCCATGCAGGCATATTTTGGCAATATAATACGCACATCATACTTCTTTTTGTCAAAATATTTCGGCAGGGAACCCACTACATCTGCAAGGCCTCCCGTCTTAATGAAAGGAACTGCTTCAGATGCCGCAAACAATACTTTTTTCATAAAAAAATACCTCCAAGTCTGATATGATTTATTATATCGTACTTGAAGGTATTTTAAAAGCTGAAGTTTAGTTGTTTCGATACTCAAGGCGAATCTTATCCGCAATCAGAGCGATGAACTCTGAATTAGTCGGTTTTCCCTTTCCATTGTTGATGGTATAACCAAACAGTTCGTCAATAGTGTCCATTTTCCCCCGGCTCCATGCCACCTCGATGGCATGACGGATGGCACGTTCTACCCTGCTTGGTGTTGTCTGAAACTTCTTTGCTATCGTAGGATAGAGAATCTTCGTAATGGAGTTGAGCATATCCATATCGTTGACCGACATGATGATGGCTTCCCTTAAATACTGGTAACCTTTGATATGTGCCGGTACACCGATTTCATGAATGATAGCTGTAACCTCACTTTCTAGACTTCTCTCTGTCAATTCCTCTTTTTTCTCATAAGGATTTACCTTGCGTACCTCTGCTGCCCGAACCGTACTGCGGTTCTTGACATCTTTAATCCTGCTGATAACCATATCGTTATCAAAAGGTTTCATAATATAGTAATCCGCTCCAAGACGGAATGCATCTTCTGTAATTTTTTCCTGCCCAATCGCACTAATCATGATGAATGCTGGCTGTTTTTTGATTGTTGAATCTCTGTTCACCTTTTCCATGACACCAAGTCCATCCATTTTCGGCATAACAATATCCAACAATACGACATCCGGTTCCGCAGTTTTTATCAATTCATAGGCTTCTACCCCATCTTTTGCCGTTCCAATTACCTGTAATTCTTCATCGCTTCGTACTATATCGCCTAAAAGACGTACCATTCTTTCGTTATCATCTGCAATCGCAATGTTCAACTTTTCCATGCGGTCCCTCCTGACATATTTTTAACATATGATGTATTATAGCCTTATTTTTTTCGCAATTCAATAAAAAACTTCCGTTTTAATTCGACATTAGCGGTATCTTAGCGGCATTTTAGGGAAATCTATGTCGAACATAAAAATTATAAAGAAATCCTATGTATATATTTGTCGAATTTTGCCGTTTACTTTTTAGTTTGTCAAAAATTTTTCTGCTTCTTTTGCCGTATTTGTCAAATAGCGGACAGCCTCCACCGGATATTTTCCTATCGCTGATTCTCCCGTAATCATGACACCATATGCACCATGCATTACCGCATGGAAGATATCTGAGACCTCAGCTCTTGTAGGTACGGGATGTTCTTCCATCGACGCTAGCATCTGCGTGACTACAATATATGGCTTTTGATACTTTTTACAGGTTTCTTCTATCCGTTTTTGGACTGTCGGCAGTTCCCAAAGAGGCATGTCATTTCCCAAATCTCCGCGGGCAATGATGATGACATCCGCTTTTGGAATGATATTTTCCAAATTCTCTACACCAATTCGATTTTCTATTTTAGCAAAAATCTGAATCTCCTCTGCATCATATTCTTTTAGAACCTCTCTTACATAGGAAAGGTCTTCTCCATTTAATACAAAGGGCTGCATCAAAGCCGTTACCCCATATTCCTTTGCCTGTCTGATATTTTCTATGTCGTGGGCTGTAAGCACCGGCATCTTTATATTACGATTTTGAATCTTAATGCTCTTATGTGCCTGTAACATTCCACCTCTTAAGACCTTCGTCTCTAGAAAATCCTCTTTTACTTCAAGTACTTCTACCTGTATTTTGCCATCATCTAATAAGATGTTGTCTCCGATTTGAACCTTTGAAATGACCTCTTTCGGTATCTCTGTTCCTCCCTGTCCTAAGACGATTGCTGCGCCTTCTTCTAAAAACACCGGGGATTCTAAATTTCCCACCCGAAGCTCCGGTCCTTGCATATCTATTAGAATCTGCGGGATAACTCCCTGTTCTTTTGCTACCTTTTGATATGCAAAAATGTCCGATTCACTCGCAGCAAGTGTGGTATGAGACAGGTTTAGTCTCATCCCTGTCATTCCCGCTTCTATCATTTCTTTCAATATTTTCTCATCCCTGCAGGATGGTCCAAAGGTTGCATAGATTTGTGTATTCATCCTATATCCCCATATTTTTGTTTGCTTTACTATCTGATTTCTTTTTTATCATATGGCTTAATGATTCTTCCGTCAAGATACTTTGTCTACCGTAAATCCAATTTGACACCCGTATACTGGGACACTATAATATTCTTTAGCAAATGAATTAAGGAGATATTTATGCCAAACATCATTGAAATAACTGATTTTGATGCACCCGAACTGGATGTCTATGCCCGCCTTAGTGAGGTACAGCTTCTTAACCGTCATGAACCGGAAAAAGGACTTTTCATTGCCGAGAGTCCAAAAGTCGTTGAACGTGCCCTTAATAGCGGATGTATTCCTGTTTCCATTCTGGTAGAGAAAAAACATATCACAGGACAGGCACGAGACATCATTGCCCGCTGTGGAGAAATTCCTGTCTATACTGCCGATTTCGATATCCTGACCCAACTAACGGGTTTTCAACTGACCCGTGGTATGCTGTGTGCCATGCATCGCCCAAAGCTTCCAAGTGTCGAAAAGGTATGCACAAACGCACGCAGAATCGCTGTGTTAGAAAACATTGTAAATCCTACAAATGTCGGTGCTATTTTCCGTTCTGCCGCAGCACTGAATATCGATGCTGTACTCTTGACTCCTGCATGCAGTAATCCTCTGTACCGACGTGCTATAAGAGTCAGTATGGGAACTGTATTTCAGATTCCCTGGACTTTTCTTGGAAAAGAAGATACCAATTCTTCTACCCCGGATATTACATATCTGAAAAAACTTGGATTTAAAACCGCCGCTATGGCATTGAGTGATGACTCTATTTCCATCGACAACCCCAAGCTCATGGCAGAAGACAAACTTGCCATTATATTAGGCACCGAAGGGGACGGATTAGCAGCTTCCACCATTTCTGACTGCGATTATACTGTATGCATTCCCATGTCCCACGGAGTAGACTCTCTGAACGTTGCAGCCGCCAGTGCTGTGGCTTTCTGGCAGTTGGGTTTAAAATCTTAAAAGAGGGCATCCCTCAGTTCATTTCATGACTTCTAGGACACCCTCTTCTTTTAACTTTAACTGTCTACTTCTACATTTGGATTTACATACTGTCCATGACCAATCGTTTTTTTCGTATAGGCAATTGCATTCTTAGGACATTTATGGACACATCCAAGACAAAGTGTGCATTTTCCCTTTATCCATACAGGCTTTCCATTCTCAATTCTAATTGCATCCGATGGACACTGTTTTTCACACAAACCACATCCAACACAGCTTTCATTTACCTCAAACTTTTTCGTTGAACGAATCCCATTATAATATAACGTGGAGAAGTTTTGCAAAAGTTTCGACATTCCTTTAGGAATAAAATTTCCTTTTTTATGATTTCGTACCTTATCAAGAACATCTTCGATTTCACATTCCGCCATCTGTTCTGCCTCAGCTATGTATTTCTTATCATTCATATCAAAATAAGGTATCCAGTTATCCACCATTTTAATACAAAAACTTCCATCCATTGGACAGCTAAGTTTTTTGAATATTTTATCTGCCTCTATGCCAATGTTGCCCGCACTGGCTCCATATGTAGTGATAAAGAAACTATAGTGCTCTCCCTTTGTTATCACATTTACTTTATTCAAAAATTCCAAAACCAAGGAAGGAAATCCTCCAAAATAAGTTGGTACAATTAATCCGAACGCTTCCTTTTCCTGCAGCTCAAATTCAAATTTTCCTTCTTTCATACATTTTGAAATAGAAAACACTCTATCATCCGTCTCATTCGCAATCCTTTCGGCTACATATTTACAATTTCCTGTGGAAGAAAAATATAATATCATATGTAAATACCTCCTATACTTCTGTTACAATTCTATTTCCTTATATATTTAAAGCTGATATATCGTATCATAGGCATCCCAGATAGCATTCATAATGGTTTTTGCCTCTTTTGCATCGCCAATTTCATGAACATCCTTTCCACAATCTTTCACTTCTTCCAAAAGAGAGTTACCCGGCTTGAATCCGATGGCAAAAATAATAGAATCTGCTTCTATACTGTTTTCTTTTCCTTCTGACTCTATGACTGCCTCTTTTTCTTTGATTTCTTTAAGACAGCTTGATGTCATAATATTCACACCATAGTGTTCAAAAGATTCTACAAGCATCTGGCGATTCGGAGTTGGAGCAGGCATACCGGATGACAAAATATCCTCTAGAGCTTCTACGATGGTTACTTTTTTGCCATTTTGAGCATAATCTAAGGCAATTTCACATCCTACAAGACCACCACCGACAATTACGACATTCTTACCGATTTCTTTCGGATTCTGGATTGCTTCTATAGAAGATTTTACAAAAGATTTCTCCATTCCCGGAAGTTTTGGCATTACCGGTTTAGAACCGGTGGCAAGAATAATCGTATCTGCATCACTATTTTTTAACTCTTCTGCACTGACTTTATGATTTAAATGAATGGTAACCTTTAAGTTTGCAAGTTCCTCCTGATACCAGCGATTCAAATCTGCTACGTCTTTTTTGAATTCATGTGCTCCTGCTTCTAATAAATGTCCTCCTAAGACTCCATTCTTTTCATAAAGTTCTACTTCACATCCGCGAATTGCCGCTGCTCTTGCAGCTTCCATTCCACCAACACCGCCACCGACAACAAGTACTTTCTTTTTCTCTGTCATTGGCTGTAAACTATATTCTGCCTCCCTCATTGCTGTTGGATTTACTGCACAACAGGTTGGTTTTCCTTCTTTTAAGAGACGGTTGACACATCCTAAGTTACATCCGATACAAGGACGGATTTTTTCGGGATGTCCGCTTAGTACCTTATTTGGGTACTCTGGATCTGCAAGCGAAGCTCTTGCTAATACTATTCCATCTAATTTTCCCTCTCTTACTGCTTTTTCTGCAATATCCGGGTCGTTCATCTTACCGCCTGCAATTACCGGAATCTTTACTGCTTTCTTTGCCGCTACCGCAAGTTCCACCACAAATCCCTTTGGCATATAGCATGGAGGACAGGCATAATAGAAGGAATCATACAGTCCTGTATCCACATTCAATAAATCATAACCATAGGATTCTAAAAGGCGTGCAATCTCAACACCCTCTTCTAGTGTTCTTCCTACCTCTCCTTCCCCATCAAGACTTCCTTTTTCCACATCACGGATAAAGGTTTTTAACCCAAGTCTCATGCTGACCGGATAATCGGCTCCACATTCTCTCTTAATTCCCTCTACAATTTCCTTTGCAGCACGCAGACGATTCTCTAAAGAACCTCCATATTCATCTTCTCTGTGATTGAAAAAGCTCATAGCAAACTGATCCAGAAGATAACCCCAATGGATGGAATGTACCTCTACACCGGCAAAACCGGCTTCTTTTGCCAGCTTCGCTGCACGGATGACAGCATTAATCTTTGTTTTAATCTGCTCAGTGGTCAGTACCGGGGACAGTTTATCCGGATTTTCATAAACCGGCATTGCAGATGGTGCCGGAAGGTCCGGATAATTCCTTCCAAGTCCCATTGTAATCTGTGCAAATATCTTTGTTCCGTATTTTTCTACTTCTTGATTCAGACGGCGTGCGGACTCCTTAAAAGTATCCGGGGTTAAGAGAATACTGTCTCCGATAATAGAATACGGATCTACTTCATAATCTGCCACAAAAGCACCGGTAACAATCAGTCCGAATCCTCCTTTCGCACGTTCTACAAAATATTCGATTGCCGTATCCGTCAATCCGCCTTCCGGCTTATACATTGCTCCTCCGGTCATTGGTGCAACACCAAAACGGTTTTTTATAACCAGATTTCCGATTTTCAATGGCTGATTCAATGCTTCATAAGTTTTCATTAGATACCTCCGATTTCTCTTTTCATTTTCTCATTTATTTCTTGTTCTGTACTGTTCCGAACATGTTCGGTACTGTTATAATAGCACTGAAACCATAAATTGTCAATTATTGACTCAAGTGTGAAAATATATTATAATGTGACACGTTAAAGAGGTGGATTATGTATAATAAATATGAATTAGAAAATTCTGAAAAGAAACGTATTTTTGATATAGCAATGAACATTATGGAGGAAGTAGGTTACGAAGGACTTACGATTCGTGCTTTGTGTGCAAAGGCTGATATCTCCACTGGAAAATTCTATTCCTATTTCCAGTCTAAGATTGATTTGCTCTGTTACTATTTTGATGGAGCTATTGAGGCTGTAAATCATGAAATTGAAAATGTGGAAAATTGGGACACGCTCGATATCAAGGAACAGATTGTAAGTTTTTATACCTGGTATACTGCTTATACGGAAAATATGGGATTGGAATTTGTAATGCACTTTTTCAGCAATGACAATCAGATTTTTAATTTTTCATCCTACAATAATGATATTGTTCGTTTAACAGAAACCTATATCCAGAAAGCTGTACAAAAAGGCTATGTCGTTCCCGATGATAAATCCATTCACGATATTGCCTGTGATTTATGCGTCGTGGTAAAAGGATGTATTTTTCACTGGTGCTTACAACGTGGTGCTTTTTCCCTGCCTGAATATACCAAAGACTTGCTTACTAGATGTGTACGGGGACTTTTATAATTTGCAAAAATTCTTTTTAATATTTTTTCAACCATTATATATATCTAATACACAAGAAAGCAGATAATACCAGTAACATTTAAGCCTTGTAATATCTGCTTTTTCTTTAATTATGTTCCAACATATTCTCTATAAAAATCCCATATCCCTTCGATGCATCCTGCACAAACACATGGGTAACGGCACCGACTATTTTTCCGTTCTGAATAATTGGTGAACCGCTCATACCCTGTACGATTCCACCGGTCTTTGACAATAATTCTTCATCTGTTACGGTAAACTGTATTCCTTTGTTTGCCTCACTGGTATTATAGTTCGTTCTGGTTATCTCTATTTCATAACTTTTCCTCTCATTTTCCAAGGTACAGATAATCTCTGCTTTTCCAAGTCTTATCTCCTGCTTATAACCAACGGACAATTCCTTTACCTTAGATAACTCCTGCGGAATGTCATTGAGTTCCCCATATACTCCCGCTTTTGTATTCTTCTCCACACTTCCGATGCAGTACTGTCCGCTGTAATTAATCACTCCGGTTAGCTCTCCCGGCGTTCCCTTCTTTCCCTTTATAATCCCTATGAGATTCGTTCTGTACAAAAGACCTTTTTCCATATTAATCAAAGTACTGGTGTCTGCATCACTTACTCCATGCCCTAAGGCACCGTAATTTCCCTGTTTATCGGTGAATGTCATGGTTCCCACTCCTGCTAAATCATCCCGAACCCATACCCCGATTTTGTATTCGTCTTCTCCTGTCATCACCGCATCTAAAGCTAGTTCAATCTCCTCTCCATCCCGGTTGACGACAAGGGTCAGCTTCTCATTTCCATACGCATTGACTTTTTCTACCAATCCTTCTTTGGTATCTATCTTTTCTCCGTTGATACTTTCAATATAATCTCCGCTCTTTAACAGATATTTTGCAGGTTCTTCACTATCTCCTGCCACATTAGTAACAGGACTTGTCCCTATTACAAGGACACCCTTTGTCTTAATATAGATACCTACGGGAATTCCTCCCGGAATCAGCGTCTTATCTGTAGTTTTTTCTACATGGATTTCTTTTAGCGGTATGACCCCTAAAATTTTACAGTTCAATATATAGTTATTTTTTTCTGCCACGGA
>JBJELL010000209.1:0-2389 GCA_051879115.1 Lachnospiraceae bacterium | reverse complement strand
ATAGAATATATACTTGACAAATAATATTATACGTCATATAGTATTATTAAACAAATAATAAGGAGAGAGTCCATAATGTTTCAGACGGGTGCGACACTTTTAGATGCGATTGTACTTGCAGTTGTATCAAAAGAAAAAGAGGGCACATACGGGTATAAAATTACACAGGAAGTCCGCTCTGCAATAGAGATATCGGAGTCCACACTGTATCCGGTACTCAGACGGCTGCAAAAGAGTCAGTGTCTGGAAGTATACGATATGGAGTGCGCAGGCAGAAACCGCAGATATTACCGGATTACTGATGCAGGAAGAGCGCAGTTAGAGTTGTATCGCAGAGAATGGACAGAATATTCTTCGAAAATAAACATGTTATTTTCAAGAGAGGAGCAGGAATGAATCGGAAAATATTTATGGAGAGGCTTAGAGAGCTTCTAAGAGATATTCCGTCAGATGAGAGGGAAGAGGCACTTGCCTATTATGAGAGTTATTTCGATGAGGCAGGAGCAGAAAGAGAATATGAAGTGATAAGGGAATTAGAGTCACCGGAGAAGGTTGCAGCGACTATTAAGGAGGATCTGTTTGAAAATGTGCAGGAAAATCCCAATGCACTCTCAACCGGAGAAGCCACAAGAAACGAGAGTGCATATGAAGATCGTAAGAAAGAGAAAAAACATGACAAAACAACGAAGATTATTTTGATTGTGATAATCGCAATCCTGACCTTTCCGCTTTGGATAGCAGTTGTAGCGGCGTTATTCGGAATTCTAGTTGGAATATTCGGAGCTCTGTTCGGTATATTGGTCGGAATCATTGCAGGAACCGGTGCTGTCTTAATTACAGGTGTTGTCCTGTTTTGTCTGGGATTTGGAGGCTGTATTACAGGAAATGCTGCAGTTGGAATATTTATGATGGGTGTGGGACTGATTCTTTTAGCAGTCGGAATCCTTGCTGTTATCTGTATTGCATGGATATGTGTCAAACTCATTCCATTGTTATGTAAGGGAATTGCAAATCTCTGGAACAGGGTATTTCACAGAAGAAAGGAGAATGCCGTATGAAAAAGTTTACAAAAGTATGTCTGATAATTGTAGCAATTTTCATGATTCTAGGACTTGCAGCATGCATTACAGGCGCTGTGATGGGAGCTGGAACGCAGAACATAAAAGAACTATGGAATAGTGGAGATTTGGAACTGTGGGGGTGGAATGTAGGAGAATCCGGAATTGGCTGGATAAAAAAAGACAGTTCATGGAAAGATGCCAAATCATCGACAGATACCTTTACCGCACAGGATGTAAAGAAACTGGATATAGACCTTAAATATGGGACACTGACCATAGAAAAGAGTAATACCGATGAAATCGAGGTAGAAGTAAAAAAGAATAACGGGGATTTCGAGACCACTTTGGAAAACGGTACTTTGAAACTAAAGGATAACAGAAAAAACGGAGTCAGCAGCAAAGGATATGATATAAGTTTAAAACTCCCAAAAGGAATTGAATTAGAGCAGATAAAAATCGAAAACAATGCCGGAACTCTTGAAAGCAGCGATATAGCTTTAAATACGAAAAAGATGGATGTTAAGGTAGATGCAGGAGAGACCCTGTTTGAAAATATAAGTACCAAAGATTTCCGTTTAGAAGTCGGTGCCGGAAATGCAGATATTGATAAGCTGGATGCAGAGAACATTGACATTGATTGTGGAGTAGGAAACATTGATTTGGTGCTCTTAGGAAAGGAGGATGACTACAACTATAAAGTCGACTGCGGACTGGGAAACATTGATGTTAATAACCAAAGTTACACATCTTTGGGGAAAAGCAAAGAGATTCGTAATGGGGCATTGAAGGATATAAGCCTGAAATGTGGAGTAGGAAATATTACAGTAGATACAGAATAGGAGGATAAGATGAAGAAATTATATCGATCTTCGACGGACAAAATTTTCTTAGGAGTTTGCGGAGGAATCGGAGAATATTTGAATGTAGATCCGACGATTATCAGACTGTTAGCAGTGATTTTAGGATTTACGGGAAGCGGAGTAATTGCCTATTTGGTAGCAGCAATTATCATGCCGGAACAGTAGAAGGGGCTGTCGCACTAAGCACAGATGCATGAACAAAACTAAATGCCGTGGTCAACTGTTTGAGACTCATAACCTAAAGAGGTCTATGAAGTCCCAGTCGAGTTTTGACCACGGCATTTTTATAAGGACTTTGTGAATGCATCTGCTTAGAAAGACTAGAAAGTTGGTACGCGGTCTTCCTTAGACGGACTTCTTAGAAAATCATTTCGGATATGAACCAGACACACAATTTGATAGCAAAGACATATTTTTGCAACAGTTCCAGAGAGTGTTTTAGGCAGGAATAGAGCTGTAAGTTGCAGG
>JBJELL010000208.1:0-10377 GCA_051879115.1 Lachnospiraceae bacterium | reverse complement strand
CATCTTAAACACCTCGTGTATTTCTGTGAAAACATTATAGCATTTCCTGGAAAAATCTTATAGAAAAAATATAATATTTCGACATATTTCGACCATAAAAATAGCGGAATTTCAAGGAAAATGGAAATTTCAAAAGAAAAATCGACATAACAGTGAAAAAATGTCGACAGAAAATTTTTAAAAAATTGGATATGATAGCAAAAAATGAAAAAGAACATTGCGGATATAAAATATCTGGCAATGCTTGCAGATGTGGCACAGGTAATCTGAAAATAGGTCTAAAAGTATCCCGAATAGCTGTGAGGGAGATGTTATGGAACTTGATGCATATATAAAATCATCATTGGATGCTATGGAAACAAAAGATTATCAAGCCACACCTTATGCAGGATATCTGTAGATAAAAGAAAACACTATATCATTGTACATCCATTATTCAAATTCAGAAAAATCCAAAACCCCTCTAAAGAATTCCAAAATCCATCCGATAACATATATAGAAACCATAAAACTAAGGTTTTCGCACCTGATTTTCAAGGAAGAAAGGAGATGCTGTTATGCGTATAGATGCATATAATCAGATAGCACAACTGTATAAGACCGGAAAGAGTACAAAAGCAGGCAAAGTAAGCAATACTGTCTCAGTACGCGATGAAGTACAGATTTCCCAGACAGCACGTGATTATCAAATCGCAAAACAGGCAGTAGCAGGAGCTTCAGATGTTAGGGAAGATAAGGTGGCACAGTTAAAGGCAAGCATCAATTCCGGTAATTACAGCGTGGACACGGATAGTTTTGCAAGTAAATTATTGGAAAAGTATAATGCTACAATGATGTAAGTGAGGACAGAGAGTGGCTAGTTTGATGGATGAACTCTTAGGAGTTTTAGAAAGAGAAGAGGCAGAATACCGCCAGTTAGTAGAGGCTTCCACCAGAAAAAAAGAAGTCATAATTAAAGCAGATATCAAATCTTTAGAAGAGATAACCGGTGAAGAACAGGAGATAGCAGGCAGAATCAAAAATATCGAGAATCGAAGAATTGCGATTATGTCTGATATTGCCAATGTCTTAAACCGGAAGGTAGAAGAACTGACCGTCGATGCAATGATGGAAGTTCTGAAAAGCCAACCTAAGGAGCAGGCACAATTAGCCGAAATCCGCACTCGTTTAAAAGATACCCTGACAGAAATGAAGGAGATTAATGAGCAGAATCAGACTCTTATCAACCAGGCAATGGAAATGGTAGAGTTTGATATGGCATTGCTCAAAAGTCTCAGACAGGCTCCTGAAACTGCTAATTACAACAAAAATGCATATAACACCGGAGACCTTCTCGGAAGCGGTGGCTTTGATGCAAAACAGTAAGACAGTAAGATAGAGGCAGGAGGAACATGCAATGGCAAATGGAATGGGTACATTATACATAGCATCATCTGGAATACGTAACAGCCAGAATGCGTTGAATACAACCGCGAATAATCTTGCTAATGTGGATACCGAAGGGTATGTGCGTCAGCAAGTTTATTTTTCGGATAAAGAATATAATACCTTTGCTTCTGCTTCGGTAAGCCAGCAGCAGGCAGGACTCGGATTGAATATCGGAGACGTTATTCATGCAAGAGATGTATTTATAGATAAGGCTTACCGTACGGAGAGTGGACGTCAGGCATTTTATGAGACCAGTTTTAAAGCGGTAGATGAAGTGCAGACCTATTTTCAGGAGATGGAAGGACAGGCATTTCAGGACGCTATTGAAGATTTTTGGCAGGCGTTTCAGGAACTGTCCAAAGACCCGTCAGAATCAGTAAATCAGAACTTAGTCGTACAAAAAGCAAGTCTGTTCTTAAGCAGGGCACAGGAAATATACGACGGAATGAAAAGCTACCAGAGCAATATCAATGTACAGATTTCTGATGATATCGATGAGATTAATAAATTGGGAAATAAGATTCGGGAACTGAATCTTCAGATACAAAAGATTGAAGCCGGCGGTATGGAGACGGCTATGAGCCTTCGGGATGAAAGGGATTTAGCACTTGATAAGTTAGGAACACTGGCTAAGATTTCCTACAAAGAAAATGTAGACGGTGTAGTAGTTGTCAAATTAGAAGATGAATTCTTTGTAGACGAACTACATACTTATGAAATCGGAAAACAGACAGATAAGCTTACCGGATTTATTAACCCGTATTGGCCACAGCTTTCCGATACGGAAAAAGGACGATATGAGAGTGTATTTGATTTTACAGTAGATATCAACTCTTCTTTAGACAGTGATGTTGGAGAATTAAAGGCACTGGTATTAAGCCGTGGCGATCATTGGGCAGATTATTCCGATATCGAGGGAATGAAAGAAGAGACCTATCTCGATACCACGAATATGTCGGTTATGCTGGATATGCAGGCAAAATTAGATCAGTTAATGCATACCGTTATGACATCCATCAATGATTTATTTTGTCCGAATATCGAAGGACCGGCAGGTGTAACCTACACCGATGCAAATGGAAATACCATTGACTTGAGTACGGTAAAAGTATTAGATTCAGAGAACTGTGCTACCGGAAGCGATAAGAAGCTCCCACCACAGGAGCTGTTTGTAAGATCCGGAGTAGAGCGTTATACGGAAGTAACCGGAAGTGATGGCAAGACCTACTATGTATATAATGAAGAGGATACCAGTGATACATCTTTGATGTACAGTCTTACCAGTTGCGGAATCAATGAGGCATTAAAGAAAGTGGAGACACTCTTACCTCATTTAAAACAAAACGGTGAGATAGACAGAACCCTTGGAGGGAATTTAGCAGAGATATGGGAAAAGGCGACAGTCGGATTAGACCCGACAGATCCGGAGCCGGTTACATTCAAATCCTACTATCAAAAGCTGATAGATAATCTTGGAAATCTCGGAAATGTTTATAACAAGACGGCGGAGAATATAGCAGGAAGCGTGCAGGCGATTGAGAATAACAGACAGCAAGTCATCGGGGTATCTTCCGACGAAGAACTGACTAATATGATAAAGTTTCAGAATGCTTATAATGCATCAAGCCGTTTTATGACAGTCATCAGTGATATGATAGAACATATCATTACACAGCTTGGAAGTTAAGGAGGTGCGGTATGCCATCTACATTTTTTGGATTAAATATAGCAAGTTCAGGTCTGAATGCCTTTCAGGCTGCCGTTAATACAACTGCAAACAACGTAGCGAATGTACAGACGGAAGGTTACAGCCGTCAGGTAGCGAATCGTGTACAGTCCGAATCCCTTCGTGTCTACGCAAGATACGGAACAGCCGGAAGTGGTGTTACCACTACATCTATCAAGCAGATTCGCGATTCCTATTATGATGTGAAGTACTGGAATAACAGTTCTAGTCTCGGACTTTATGAAAAAAAACTATACTATATGAATCAGATAGAGGATTATTTTCTTGACGATGATTCCGTAAAAGGTTTTTCCACCATTTTAAATGATATGTTCAATAATCTGGATCAGCTTTCTGATGCACCCGGTGACATGGACAGAAGAACGACTTTTATCAGTAGCTGTCAGAATTTTACGGATTACTTTAACAGTGTTTCCATCGGATTAGAGAGAATACAGACCGATGCTAACTTAGAGATACTCAGTTCTGTTAATAATATTAATTCAATTGCTGAAAAGATTGCATTAATCAATAATCAGATTAACGTAATTGAAATGCAGGGCGGATATGCAAATGAGCTGCGTGACCAGAGGGCACTCTTAGTAGATGAACTGTCTGCTATCGTGCCTGTAGAAGTCAAAGAGACGCAGGTAATGAATACAAATGATGAGTACTATACCGGTTGTACCGAATACACGGTAAAAATTAACGGACAGATTCTTGTTAATACAAGAGAGTATCGTACCTTACAGTGTAAGACAAGAGATTATAAAGTAAACCAGTCGGATATTGACGGACTTTATGACATTGTATGGTCTGATACAGGAAATGATTTCAGCGTCACATCGAAATATATGGCAGGTTCCCTCAAAGCATTAATTGATATCCGTGACGGAAACAATGAAGAGAACTTTAAAGGTACGGTAGATTCCATCAATGGTACAAAGATGATCATTACGAATCCGTCCCAGAAAAGTGTCGATGAAATGACCATGCCGGAAGAAGGTGTCCTTACAATTCAGAACAAAGACTTTGAATACAGCAGTTTTGAAGTAGAATTTGATGCTGCGGGAAATGCGGTTTATACATTTGAATTAAGAGAGGCACCAACAGGTGATATCGGAGCTTTATACGGTGCAGAGGCAAGCGTGGGAACCAGTATAGATTATATGGGAATTCCTTATTATAATGCACAGTTAAATCAGTTTTTAAGAGCTTTCTGTTCTAAGTTTAATGATATTGAAATGAGCGGAGAAGATTTGAACGGAGACCCGATGGGAGCTTTTTTTGTAGCCAAGAATATGGTAACAGGAGAACAGGGCACCTTAAATAAATCCGATACTTATACAAAGATATCATCTTCCATGTCGAGTTATTACAAGCTGACAGCAGCTTCTTTTGAAGTGTCCGATGCCAGCGTAAGGGATTCTTCCATATTCAGTACAACTGCAGATGTGGTACAGGGTGTCGATAAAGCAGAATTGATAGACTTGCTGATGCCGTTAAAGTCTCAGGAGAAATTATACAGAGGAAGCGGTTCCGATGGATTCTTACAGTGTATGTTATCCGATATTTCGGTGGATACGGAGGAAGCTAAACTTTTCTATCAGAACCATGAGAATATATCGCTTACCATTACAAACCAGAGATTGTCCATTTCCGGTGTCGATGAAGATGAAGAGGCATTGGATTTGGTAAAATTCCAAAATGCTTATAATCTGGCAGCCAAAATGATTTCTACCATGTCAGAAATGTATGATCAGTTGATTTTGCATACAGCAGTATAAGGAGGGAACGGAATGCGTGTTACAAACAGCATGATTATGAACAATACATCCAGCAATATGAATACCAATAAGACGAATGTGGATACGTTAAACACACAGATGTCTACCCAAAAGAAGATAAGCAGACCCTCCGATGATCCGGTCATTGCAATCCGTGCACTTCGTCTGCGAAGCAGTTTAAGCGAGATAGACCAGTATTATGAAAAAAATATTCCGGATGCAGAGTCCTGGTTAGAGGTAACAGAAACAGCGTTGAAAAACATGCAGGATATTTTGACTGATGTTTATAAACAGTGTGTCAACGGAGCTACCGATACATTGACAGATGAAGACCGCAATACCATTCTTACAAATCTTCAAAAAATGCGGGAACAGATATATGCAGAGGGAAATGCAGATTATGCAGGAAGAACGGTATTTACAGGATATAAGACGAATAAGAGTCTGACCTTTGGAGAAGATACCGCAGATACGTCCTATAATATTACGGAAAAACTGACTTATGATGATATTTCCACAAAGACGTATTATTCAGGACTTTCTGAAGTGCCGACGATTGATGATATGAATACAGGGACTCACCCATCTACCAACTTAGAAGATCACACTTATAGTAGAATTCGCCTTGCCTACGATGGACTTAGTGATTTGACGCAGCTACAGTATAGGGATGCAGACGGTAATCTGCAGGATATTGACGGAATGGAGATTACCTATGTGGATACAGACGGTTTTACCAAGACATCCAATGTTACATATACAGTCAGAAATTATACGGACTGGCAGGATGCTTACAACTTTGAGGTAGGAGAAAATCAAGCCGTATACATCCCGGAGACGGGAGAAGTCATTTTCGGAAAAAATGTAGCAACTTATATGAGTGCTCAGAAACCGGATATGGTGGTAAGTTATAATAAGACGGGATTTGCCAAAGGTGAGGTTCGCCCGGAACATTACTTTGACTGTACTGACACAAGTAATCCGAATCCTGCAAATCACATTACCTATGTAAAAGAAAATCAGGAAATCAATTATATGATTGCTTTTAATCAGACACTTACAGTTAACACACAGGCTTCGGATGTCTTCGATTCCAGCATAGGAAGAGACATAGATGAACTGACGGATGCAGTGCAACTGGCACTTACTGCTCATGACAAGGTAAGTAAAATTGAAGAAATGATGAAAGAAGAGCAGTACGCCGGTGAAGAAGATCAGGCACTCTTACAAGAATGGCTGGATACAGCCAAAAAAGAAGCATCTTATGCAGATGATAACATGAAGAATCTATATTCTCATGGAATTACCCTGTTTCAGGGTTATTTAAGTGATGTTACCAAAGCAAAGACAGATGTGGGAAGTAAGGGAAGTCGTTTGGAACTGACAAAATCCAGAATGTCAAACCAACAGCTTACTTTTGAAAAACTGAAATCTACCAATGAAGACAAGGAGCTGTCTGACATTATCATCGATTACACTGCGGCGTACACCGCATATCAGGCATCTATGCAGGCAGCATCGAAGGCAATTAAGCAGACCCTGCTGGATTATATCTAATGGAGGTAACAAATGAGAGTAGAAACAAGAGTATTTGGGGAAATTGATATAGAGGAAACAAAAATCATTACCTTTGAAGATGGAATTATTGGTTTTCCGGATTTAAAGCAGTTTGCAATCATCTATGATGAAGAGAAGGAAAAAAGAAGTGCCATCAACTGGCTGCAGTCTTTGGATGAACCGGTCTTTGCAATGCCGGTTATGGATCCTTTGGCAGTGAAACCGGATTACAACCCAAGCGTGGAAGACGAACTTCTCAAATCCCTGGGAAATTTAGAACCGGATAATACGCTGGTACTTGTAACGGTAACCGTACCGGAAGACATTGAAAAAATTACGGTAAATCTCAAAGCACCGATTGTAATTAATGCAGAAGAGAGAAAAGCAGCCCAGGTAATTGTAGAAAATGAAAAAGTAAAATATCCGATATATGATATTATAAAACCAGACCAGAAGAAAGCAGGTGAGTAGAGATGCTGGCACTTACGAGAAAAAAGGGAGAGTCGCTGATTATCAATAACAACGTGGAGGTAACCGTATTAGAAATCCGCGGTGACCAGATAAAACTGGGAATCTCTGCTCCAAAAGATGTATCCATCTATCGAAAAGAGGTATATCTTCAGATTCAGGAAGAGAATAAGGCAGCCTTTGGCGTTACAGATGCGGATGCATTAAAAAAATTATTCTAGGCATTAATTTATTGGTAAAAAAGACCGATATACACAATAGAGACAACAGACTTAAGTTCACATGGAGGTGACAATTATGGGAATTGAAGCAGTAAAAAGTGCCGGAGCCGCATATCAGACAGCTTCTAGTCCGGAAGTCGTAAAGGAAGCATCACAGCCTAAGAGTCAGGTGATTGATATACAGACAGGTTCAGCAGCACTTGCGGCAGAGGCGGTGGAATTAAATACAAAAGACACCGGAGAACAACAGGGAAGTAATCAGGAAACACAAAGTCGTGCAAATGCAGAGAATATTAAAAAAGCAGTAGAACAGATTAATAAAAAATCATCGAATTCAGAGGCAATTTTTGGGATTCATGAAAAGACAAACAGAGTAACGATTAAGATTGTGGATAAGACGACAAAAGAAGTCATCAAGGAATTTCCACCGGAAGAGACACTGGATATGATTGCGAAAGCATGGGAACTGGCAGGAATCATGGTGGATGAGAAACGATAGGAGGAATAGAGGATGGCTGTTCGAATTACAGGATTAGTATCTGGAATGGATACCGATTCCATCGTACAGGAATTGGTTTCTGCATACAGTACCAAGACAGAGAATATTGAAAAGAAACAGACCAAGCTTTCCTGGAAACAGGATGCCTGGAAAGAAATGAATACAAAGATTTACAGTTTTTACAGTAAATCCCTGACAGATTTCAAATTCATGAGCAACTTTGACGGCATGAAAAAGACAACGCTGTCTGATTCGACGAAGGCAACGATTACTGCAGGCACGAATGTTACAAATGGTACACAGACCCTAAAAATCAATCAGCTTGCAACTGCCGGATATCTGACCGGAGCGGAATTAAAAAGTGATGGAGAAAAATATACAGGCAAGACAAAGTTATCTGAACTGGGTATTACAGATAAAGAGCTGACCTTTAAAGTGGGAGATGAAGAAAAGAAAATCAAGGTAACAGGCAGTATGACCATCAATGACTTTACAAAGGCTCTGAATGAAACTGGCGTAAAGGCAAGCTTTGATGAAAAACAGCAGAGATTCTTCATTAACTCTAAAGAAAGTGGAGATGATTTTGATTTTGGATTTGTTACAGATTCCGCAGATGATGTAGCTGTTCTTAAAAAGCTGGGACTGGCAACGGCTGATGATATGGTTGCATTAAGTGCACGCCAGTCTACAGAAGAAGACATTAAAGATCTGAAGGCAACAAATGAAATCAGAACTTCAGCGATTCAGCTCTCAGGCATGAGTGAAACGGAATTTGACGCACTCAGTACAGAAGAACAGGATACATATTTAGAAGCTGCCATTGTAAAAAAAGATGATGAGATGAAGGGCGTAGATACCTCTACAAAAGACTATACGGACAAATCCTATATTCAATCCCGTATGGGAGAGATTGAATCCGCCCAGATAGAAAACTATACGGAGCAGTTAAAACAGACGGATAAATATGCTCAGATGAAAAAAGAATATGCTGCAAAACAGGATGCTTCTAATGCGATTATAGAATTAAATGGAGCAACCTTTGAAGGAAGCAGCAACACATTTACAATCAATGGACTCACAATTACAGCAAAAGGTGTCAGTGAATCTACTATGACACTTGTAACAGAGACTGATGTGGATGCAGTCTATGATAAGATTAAAGGCTTTCTTAATGAATATAATGAAGTAATAAAAGCCATGGATGAAGCCTATAATGCGGAATCTGCAAAAGGGTATGAGCCTTTGACAGATGAGGAAAAGGAATCCATGAGTGATGATGAAGTTGAAAAATGGGAGAAAAAGATAAAAGATGCCCTTCTTCGCAGGGATTCTACCTTGAATTCAATAGCTTCTTCCATGAAAGTTGCAATGGCAAAATCCTATACCATCAATGGTAAGACTTATAGTTTATCATCCTTTGGAATCAATACACAGAGTTATTTCACAGCATCTGAGAACGAAAAAGGTGTATATCACATTGACGGCAATCAGGACGATGATACAAGCAAAGCAAATGCAGATAAGTTAAAAGCAGCCATTGCATCGGACCCGGATACGGTAGCAGCATTTTTTAATGAACTTGCAAAAGGTGTATATGACGACTTAGACAAGAGAATGAAGAGTACAACACTCAGTAGTGCTTATAAAGTATACAATGATAAGCAACTGCAGAATGAGTATGACGATTATTCAGATGAACTTGAAAAATGGCAGAAAAAGCTAGAAGAGATGGAAGATTACTACTACGACAAATTCAGCGCGATGGAATCAGCTTTATCAACATTAAATTCACAGCAGTCACAATTATCCGGATTGCTTGGAATGTAACAGGGAGGATATCATATGGCATTGAATAACGCATATCAGGCATATAATAACAGTAAGATAATGACCGCTTCTCCGGCAGAATTGACATTGATGCTGTATGAAGGAGCGATTAAGTTCTGCAATATAGCAATTATGGGAATTGAGGAAAATGATATCGAAAAGGCACATAATAATATCATGAAGGTTGAGAAGATTATTACGGAATTTCAGGCAACCTTAGATGAGAAATATGAGGTGTCAAAAGACTTCGATAATGTCTATAATTACATACAGGAGCGTTTAAAAGAAGCAAATCTGAAAAAAGACAAAGAGATTTTAGAAGAAGTACTGACCCATCTTCGCACTATGCGGGACACATGGAAAGAGGTTATGCGTCTGAATAAGACCGCAAAAGCCAATTAGGAGATTCATATGCAGGAGAATAGTTATATTCAAGTGCTGATACAAAGCCTTCACAAAAAAGTGGAGGCTTTAGACAGCATTATAGAAAAAAACATAGAACAGTATGAGATTTTGTCCACAGAAGAAGTGGATATGGATGTATTTAAGAAGAATGTAACTGAGAAAAGCGAGTATGTTGACAAGATTATATTCTTAGATGAGGGATTTGAGGAGATATATGCGCGAGTAAAAGAAGAGCTGGATGCAAACCGGGCTGCCCATGTGGAAGAGATTAAGCAGATGAAAGAATTAATCTCGGTGATTACAGAACGCAGTATGAAGATTCAGGCACAGGAACAGAGAAACAAAGATCTTGCAGCAATGCAGTTCTCAAAAGCCAAAAAGAAGATTCGCCAGGTAAAAACAGGCAATAAGGTTGCAACTCAGTATTATCAGAACATGCAGCAGATTAATGTGGTAGAG
>JBJELL010000207.1:0-2395 GCA_051879115.1 Lachnospiraceae bacterium | reverse complement strand
GTGCTAACCATGCCTGTTCTTCCTTTGTCAGGTATGGAGATACTTTTTCATAGACCATCCTGTGATAATCGTTTAATTCCTTACGCTCTCTTGCCGTCATTTCCTCCGGTAAGATGGCATCTAAGTCAATCGGAACATAAGTAATGTTCTCAAATTCCATGAATTGTCCATATTCGTTCTTCTCTGCCTTGACACAGATTAACTCATTTTCCGTTCTAATACCGTACTTTCCTTCAATATAAACCCCCGGTTCGTCAGTGGTAATCATGCCCGCTTCTAATCTTCCGCTGTCATTGCGCTCCGACACTACTTTCCATCGGAAACCGTTTGGTCCCTCATGGACATTTAGGATATGACCCACACCGTGCCCGGTTCCACATTTGTAATCAATGCCCAGTTCCCAGAGCGGCCCTCTTGCCAAAATGTCCAGATTAAGACCACAACATCCGTATAAGAACTTTGCATTAGCCAGATTCAGATTGGCACGGCAGACTGCCGTAAAATGAAGTTTCTCTTCTTTCGTGAGTTTTCCAAGGGCAAAGGTTCTCGTAATATCTGTGGTTCCTTCTAAATAGTGTCCGCCGGAATCCACCAGTAAGAAGCCCTCCGGTTTTAATACCGCATTGCTTTCTTTGGTTGCAGAATAATGCATCATGGCTGCATTGGCTCCATAAGCACTGATGGTATCAAAACTTAAGTCTATAAAATGTTCCTGCTCTTTTCGCAGTTCTTCTAAATAATCGGAGGCAGAAATCTCTGTTATCTTAGTCTGTCCGATATTGGTCTTAAGCCAGTACATGAACTTGGTTACTGCTACGGCATCCTTTAAGTGGGCAATTTGGGTATTCTTTAACTCTGTCTCATTTTTAACGGCTTTTAACAGATTGCTCGGATTTGCCCGGTCTATGAGAGCTGCATGTTCTTTTACACTCTCTGCAATCCGGTAATTTGTCTCTTCCATGCTGACTAAGACCGTTACCTTAGAAAGATTCCTTGCATACTCATAGATTTCTTCATAAGGACGGACGGTTATTCCGTTCTCTTTTAAATATTCCTGCACCTTTTCTTCTAGTATCTTTTCATTTACAAAGAGGATAACCTTTTCTTCTTCCACACTTAAAAAGGATAAAAATACGGGAACATGGTCAATATCGCCGCCACGCAGATTTAACAGCCAGGCAATGTCATAGAGACTAGAGAGGATGTGAACCTGTGCTCCTTCTTCCTTCATCTGCTTACGCACATCTGCAATCTTATCGGCTACACTTCTTCCTGCATAGGTTTCTTCCACAATCCAGACCGGATTTGCCGGAAGATTCGGTCTTTCTTTCCAAATCATTCCTACCAGGTCTTCGGTTACAAAAAGAGAACCTTTTCTGTCTTCTGCAATCTTTGCATAGGCTTCTCCACCTTTTGCATCCATGACCCTTCCGTCAAATCCAATACATCCGCCTTCCTTTAACTGTTCTTTTACATATTCCTCTACCTTTGGCACGCCTTCCTCGCCCATCTTAAAGAGCTTAACGCTGCTGCCCTCTAACTGAGCAGCAGCCTGTATAAAATAGCGGCCATCGGTCCAAAGACCTGCTTCTTCCTTTGTGATTACAGCCGTTCCGGCAGAACCGGTAAAACCGGTAATGTATTTTCTGGCTTTGAAATATTCGCCTACATATTCGGACTGATGGAAGTCACTGGTTGGAACGATATAGATATCAATTCCACGCTCCTTCATCTTTTCCCGCAATAATTTTAACCTCTCCTGTATCATTCTTCCTCATCCACCATTTCAAAAAATTTCGTATCTAATTCCGGATAACTGCGTTTTAAAGAAATCGGTTTTCCGGCACTTAAAAAGCAGTGTTCACTCTTTGCAAGGGTTCTCAGTTCTCCGGTCTCTTTATCCGTCATGCGGTATTGTATGGTCATCTTCACACCATTGTACTGTGAAATCTTCGTCTCAATTACTACCGTATCATGGAAGTGTACCATGCTCTTATACTGGCACTCCACAGATAAAACAGGGCTTACAATCTCCGCTTCTTCAAGCTGTTTGTAACCATATCCCATCTGCTCCATCAAATCCAGTCTTGCTTCTTCCATCCAGCGGATGTAATTAGAGTGATGAATGATTCCCATCTGGTCTGTCTCATAATACTTCGCCTGATGCTCATAAGGTTTGATTTTTATCTTCTTAGGTTGTTCATAAGGTGTAATTCTCGTATCCTGCATATCATCTACCTCCTACATAATTCCTGTACTTTCCACATGCTTTGCAAAAAATTCATTCATCTTAATCAATGGTGTACGGAAGACCGTTCCAAAGATATAAAAAACCGGAAAATACACAAACAATTTTAACAAGCTGAGCCAATAATTGTGTCCATACAATCCTGCT
>JBJELL010000206.1:0-10415 GCA_051879115.1 Lachnospiraceae bacterium | reverse complement strand
CCGGATATGGCATTTTCATAATCAGTAATACTATATAACAGATTACTCCGATTATGGCAGAATCCACAATCTTTCCACTGACAAACCCACCGAATATCTCATTGCTCTTTCTCGCTGTTTCAATGATGATGTTGGCTTTCTTCGGTTTAAACAGTGCATAGGTCAGCTTTTTCATCTGTCCGATAAAGGTCTCCTTGCTCAAAAGCAGATAGATGGAGACGATTAATCCGACTACAATATTCAGCATGACTTTAAACAATCCAAAAATTCCCGATGTAATAGAAGTCAGATACTGATTACCTTTTGGAAGGAATTCATTTGTTACCCAGTCACGCAGAAAATTCGTGACATGGAGCAACGTCTCTTCTAACATATCGGCTGCCTCTGACTCCTCTTTTAAGAGTCCATTCATTCTGTCAATAAACTGCTCCACCTCATTTGGCAGAGTCATTACCACACCCTGAACACTTTCTATCAGTTGTGGAATCAGCATTACAAGAAGCAGAACAATAATTAGTATAAATACGGCGAGGGCACCAAACGTAGCAATCGTCCGGCTAAGCCTCTTTGCCTTTTCTTTTTTCTTCATATGCGGCTCTATCAGACGAATCAGGTATTTTTCAAAAAATACCATAATCGGATTTATCAGATATGCCACAATAATACCGATAATAATCGGTTGGAGAATGTAAGTCAGTTTTTTCCATGATGCCGCAAAACCGTTGTATCGGTAAATCAGAAAGAATACCACAATACACAAAGACAGTACTAAAAATATGGTCAGTCCAAGTGCTAAATACGGGCGGATATTCCAATGGGAATTTTTCTTGTCCGATTTTTCCGGCTCATAAGAATTAAAATCCTTCATCTCCCTATCATCTCCTTAGTTCACTCTGTTGTAGTTAATCAGGCATCCTTTTAAGATGATTTCTCTTTCATCATCTGTCAGTTCTCCCATCTGTAACTGGAATTCTTTTAATCCGTCTTCTTTTACAACATATGCTGTGATATCGGTAGCTTCCTCTTCCACTGCTTTGCGAATATCAGGAAGGAAGAGATAATCTCCGTTTGCAAACGGAAGGTCTCCTTCTTTAATTAAGAATGGAAGCATACCCCAGTTAATCAGGTTAGAACGATAACGTTTTGTTGCATATTCGTTGGCAATGTTTGCCCATCCGCCGAGTACTTTCTGACAGGAAGCTGCCTGTTCACGGGCAGAACCGTCTCCCGGTTTTACTGCAAAAATTGTACTTCCAACACCAAGATTTCCCTCTCCTGCTTGTGGGAAAGTCTTTCTTACGGTTTCCATTACAGGTTTTAATTCTTCTAATGCATCTAATGGACACTTGCCTTCTTCAATGGCTTTCTGTGCTTTTTGAACCTCTTTTGCTTTTCCAACATAAGCCGGGTCTTTTCTAGAAAGAGTAAACTCTGCTAATCCTAACGGATTTGAGCGGTAGGAAGATGTCTCTCCGGATGGAATCAGCTCGTCTGTTGTGGTAACCGGATCGTGAATCTCAGATACTACCTTTAATACCATGTTCTGTGGTAACGCACTCATCTTCGGCCAGTCTTTGATGTTTGGACCGAATTTGATTTCTACGCTCTCATCTGCCACACCCTTGCTGTCAAAGACACGGTTTGCATAGATTGTCTGGTCAAAGTGGTATGCCGGTTTTCTAAATGTAGTGTCCATATCTGCTGCCGAAGTTAAGTAACCTTTGTTTGCTGCTGTTGCTGCGATAGAACGGGCATCCATAAGTGCAACGGAAGCAATCTGTCCGCTCTGTAACTTAGAACCTTCGCGGTTCGGGAAGTTACGTGTAGAATGACGAATAGAGAGTCCGTTGTTGCTCGGTGTATCTCCTGCTCCAAAGCAAGGTCCACAGAATGCAGTCTTCACAATGGCTCCGGTTGCCAATAAGTCAGCCACAGAACCGTTTTTAACAAGTTCCATATAGATTGGTGTACTTGCCGGATATACGCTCAGTGTGAACTCGTCCGGTCCGATGCTTGCACCTCTTAAGATGTCTGCTGCGTCGCAGATATTCTCAAATCCACCGCCTGCACAGCCTGCAATAATTCCCTGCTCTACATATAATTTTCCATCTCTTACTTTGTCTTTTAAAGTAAAGTCTACAGCGCCGTCTAAGCTGACAAGTGCTCTCTTCTCACAGTCATCTAAGATATCCATGAGGTTGTTGTTTAATTCTTCGATGGTGTATACATTACTTGGATGGAATGGCATTGCAATCATTGGTTTGATTTCACTTAAGTTAATTTCAATCATTCCATCATAGTAAGCAACTGCTCCAGGATTTAACTCTTTGTATTCTTCACTTCTTCCATGAATATCATAGAATTCTTTTACCTTATCATCTGTTCTCCAGATAGAGGATAAACAGGTGGTCTCTGTGGTCATAACGTCTACGCCGATACGGTAGTCCACGCTTAAGTTTGCAACTCCAGGTCCCATGAATTCCATAACTTTATTCTTAACATAGCCGTTTGCGAATACTTCCCCGATAATTGCAAGGGCAATATCCTGCGGTCCCACACCGTGCTGAGGTTCACCTGTCATATAGACACCCACTACTCCCGGCATATTGATATCATAGGTCTGGCTTAGAAGCTGTTTTACTAACTCCGGTCCGCCTTCTCCCATCGCCATGGTTCCTAAGGCACCGTAACGGGTATGGGAATCGGAGCCTAGAATCATCTTACCGCCGCCTGCAAGCATCTCTCTTGCAAACTGGTGAATAACTGCCTGATGAGGTGGTACATAGATTCCACCATATTTTTTTGCACAGGTAAGACCAAACATGTGGTCATCTTCGTTGATGGTTCCACCTACTGCACAAAGAGAGTTGTGACAGTTGGTTAATACATAAGGAATCGGGAATTTTTCTAATCCTGACGCACGGGCTGTCTGGATAATTCCTACGAAGGTAATATCGTGGGAAGTCAGCTTATCAAATTTGATTTTCAGCTTGTCCATATTCCCTGAAGTATTATGGTCTTTTAAAATATTGTAAGCAATCGTGTTTTTTGCCGCTTCTTCTTTTGTTACAGTTGTTCCTGTCTTCGCTGCAATCTCTTCTGCTGCCTTCGGACCGTCCGGAACTAATTCTGTACCATTCACTAAATAAACACCGTTTTCATATAGTTTCATACATCATCCTCCTAATTTATATTTATACAGAAAATCGACGGTGGCTGCCACCGTCGACACTCTTTTCCAATAGAAATTATAATAAATGCCTCTTTAAAAAGCAAGTGGAAATGTAATCATTACCTTAAAGAGGTCTCCGTCTAAAATAATATCAAAGGTTCCTCCCATCAGGGTTGTCAGGTTCTTGGCTATGGACAGTCCTAACCCGCTTCCTTCGGTGGTTCTCGATACATCTCCCCGGATAAAACGCTCTGTCAGCTCTTCCGATGGAATGTTAAGCGGTTTAGAAGAGATATTTTTTATGGAAAATACCGCTTTTTCTTCCTGTCTTTCCACTTCCACATAGACTCTCGTTCCTGTCAATGCATATTTTGCCACATTATTATACAGATTTTCCAACACACGCCAGATACGTCTTCCATCCGCCATGATGGTTACAGACTCCTTTGGAAGTTTTGTCACAACGGTTAAGCTGCTCTTTTCAAACTTCTCGTTAAATTCTCCTCCAGTCTGATAGACCAGTTCCACCAGATTAATCCGTACCATTTCTAAAGTGATATTGCCAGAGCTGATTTTAGAAGCTTCCACCAAATCTTCTGTCAACTGCTCTAATCTTGCAGACTTATCCTTTAAGATATGGATATAGCCCCTGACCTTTTCGCTTTCTATCTGTTCATTTTCCAGAAGATTTACATAATTGATAATCGAGGTGAGAGGGGTTTTGATATCGTGGGAAACATTTGTAATCAGGTCTGCTTTCATCCGTTCATTTTTCATACTTGTATCTACGGCTTTTTCCAGACCTTCTCCCAGGTTATTAATACCTTCACTCAGGCTCTTATTTTCTCCTGTCAGTTCTTCTGTATCTATCTTATATTCCAAATTCCCGGACTTAATCTCTTCAATGCCCTCCAGAATCTTCTGCCTTTGCACCTTGTCTTTTAATACAAAAGTCCCCGTAACGACAATAAGAATTGCTAAAAGTGCCAAAAACAAAGGCTGTGAATAATAGTAACTCAATGCAGCAAGAACCAGCACTGCTGCCGCCTGTCCTGTATATACCATTACAAATCTGCCCGTTACTTTACGTCTTTGATAGACTTCCTGCATGACTTCACATACGAGATAGAGAATACTTCCGCCCCAAAGGGTATTTGAACGCACCCTTCTGATAAGACTTAAATAGAAAACAAGAAAAACTGCATTTGCTACAAATGCCAAAGTCCCTCCCATCACAAGGGCTCCCATCATTTCCCAGTCTCCTCTTACCACCAGAAGAATCATCAGTCCCCCCATACAGATTCCAAGAATTCCTAAGAAAAGAAAGATTTCTGTCTTAAGTCTGTCAAATCCATTCAGATGCACCTCATCTTCATGGGAACGTCTTCCCGTGACCGTACTTAAGTATACCAGTGCCGCCATCCATCCAATGAAACTCAAAATCGTTGCTGCAATACTGATTTTTATCCACGGATGCAGGCGGTTATAGGTCTCTTTTGCACTATAAAAATGATCCTGACACGGAAGTTTCGTATCTACCCCCATGACAAAGACCGAATTAGAATCCATATTTCCTGTAATATAATTTACATCTTTGTAAAAATATTCTTCTAATCCCGAAATATTTGTCTCAAAACGAATATCCTGGTCATCATAATACAGATAGGCCCCTAAACTGCTAATCTGATTTTTTGCTTCTGCTTTTGTATTTTCCTGCAAGCTCAGATTCGAGTAGACATTGCCATCTACATCACTATAATAATAGGAAACGTTTGATTTTCCCGAATCATATTTATTAATCAGCCTTTTGTAACTATTGATATCGCCGGTAATGGAGGATACGGTTTTTTCAATGGCATTGGAAATATTGATTGCCTCCTGGGTACTGATTTCTCCCGCTAAGTACCGTTCAATATAGCCGCCTCCGCTTACTGCCGGGTAGGATTCTTTTATCAGACTCAGATAACCCGCTGCCTGATAACTGCATCCTTCTTCTGCCCAGTTCTCCAAATCTCCAAGCTGATAAGCAATGTCTCCACTTATAACAATAGGTTTTGTGGTATCATAGCCCTTTTTTCCCTCAAACTGTTTTCTAAGATTGATTAATTTCTGTATCTCTGCCGTTGTACTTTTGAATTCCTGGGTAAAATAGCCGGAATCTTCAAATCCTTTTTTTCCTATATCCTCAAATTCCAGCATACTCTTGCTGAACAGATTGCTGATTAACAACAGAAATATTATCAGCAGAACTGCCATCATCTGCTGAATCAGTACCGCTGTAACTTTTGCCGGCGTGGAATAACGATGGCTCTTCATATCAGACTCCTTTTTCTATCTTGTAACCAACGCCCCATACAACTTTTAAATATCGTGGTTCCTTTGGGTTAATCTCGATTTTTTCCCGGATATGGCGGATATGAACGGCTACGGTGTTGTCCGCTCCTACTGCCTGCTCATTCCAGATACTTTCATATATCTGTTCAATGGAAAATACCTTTCCTGCGTCTTTTACCAGTAAAAGCAGAATGTTGTACTCAATGGGTGTCAGACGGATGGCTTCTCCATCTACTTTGACTTCTTTTAAGTCATCGTTGATTTCCAGACCTCCTACGCGGTATACACTCTGATTTTCATCTGCCGCATTTCCAAGCTGCATGTATCGGCGAAGCTGCGATTTGACTCTCGCTACAAGCTCTAACGGGTTGAAAGGTTTGCTGACATAGTCATCCGCTCCGATATTCAGTCCGAGTATCTTGTCGGAGTCCTCTGTCTTTGCAGACAGAATAATAATCGGTATACTGCTGTTTTCACGAATTTTTAGAGTCGCACGGATGCCGTCTAACTTCGGCATCATAATATCCATGATAAGAAGCTGGACATCGTTTGCTTCTAACTGCTCGATTGCCTGTTCCCCATCATATGCCTTTATCACGTGATAGCCTTCCTGCTGTAAATAAATCTCTATGGCATCTACTATCTCTTTATCATCATCACATACTAATATGTTAACCATGTTGTCCTCCTATCCATTCCGTATTCTGCTTTTTCTCATTTTATCACGGTTGCTTTCCTTTGACACGGTATTATTTCTTAAGATATTTTAAAGATTCCATGTATGTAAAAATGTCGGTCTGTTGCTCTTCACATGCTTTTAAAGTCTCGCCTAACCATTTGCGGGCTTTTTTTCCAGTTCCTGTGATAAAAACCAAAGGACTCACACAGACTGTACAAACTGCAAGAAAAATAAGGATGTCATACCATGTAGCTCCCCATAATGTTACTAAAACTGCACCACTTCCAATTATAACTATATATATCAGCCATCCATATTTATCTATTTTTTGGCCTTTTTTATTTTCCTTTTTTAAAAACTGCGTAAATTCCTCTTTTGTAAGCGGTTCTTTTCCCTTTTTTACAAGTTTTCTATTGTGCTTTTCATATCGTTCGTTCATTGCATCAGGCATATCCTGAATCACAAAATCCCATAATTTAATCTTCTCCTGTTTTACAGATTTTGATTTTCTGTCATATATTTTTCTCAAAAGATAATAGATTATCAGATATCCCCCGGAAACAGCCATGACCTGCCAAACCTTAATACCGATTTCCCATCCAAAAGAACTGTTCATTACTCCGCTTACAATTCCACTAATAAAACATACCACTATTCCACATCTGTCAATCTTTCGCATAGAAATCTTATCCGAAGAAAACAGATTCATTTTTATCATTATTCTGGCAATTAGCCCCCATAAACTACCACATACAACACCGATTATAATTGGAACGATGTCTGTATTCATTGCAAGAATCGGCTCATCTCCCAATCCATACCTGAGAACCATTTCTATGAGAGAAAATAGAAAAACAATCCATGAAATCCTTTTTATAGCTCTTACAACTTCCAGAATCACATTTTTCTCCTGTCCATAGCAGAAATTCTCACAAAAACTCTCCAGATTGTTTCCAATTATTTTTTCTACTTCTTTTCCCTCTTCCTGTGCATTTAAAAAAATATCCAACAGTTCCGTAAGACTCTCTTCCTGTCTGTCTTCATCCATATGTGTGAGACAATACACTTCAATCTTATCAAAGGTTCTAAAATATTCTCCCTGTAATTTTTCCTTATACAATAAATATGACTCTCTCATTTGTACCTTCTCCCTATTTCTTCCCTCTAAATAATATTTTCTCCGCTGATGCTGTTACTTTTTTATAATTCTCTAAGAACTCCTCTAACGCCTCTTCTCCTTTTTTTGTAATGGAATAATATTTCCGTATTGGACCATGAGGAGATTTAGCTCTTCGGCAGGATATATATTCTTTTTTATCTAAACGTGTTAAAACCGGATAGAGCGTTCCTTCCAAAAGGTTTTCAAATCCTTCCTGCTCTAATCTTATTAAAATCTCATATCCATAAGTTTCACCCTCTGCAATGATACTTAAAACACAACCTTCTAAAATTCCTTTTAATAACTGTGTGTCTTCCAAAACCTCTGTTCCTTTCCTTTTAAATTCATTCTACTTTGTAATAACAAGTAGCATATGTTATATATACTATAGCTACTATGTTTTGTCAAGTAGCTTTTAAAATTCTATCTTTATTTTCGCAAAAAAAGGACTGCCATCATATAAATGGCAATCCCTTTCCCTAACCATCAGCTTTTTTCTTCTGTTCCTGTCTCCACCGGAAATATTCAGCATCTAAGTTCACCTTGATTTCCATTTCCTGTGCTGCTTTTAATTCCGGATGCATCTGCGGTTCTTCTAATGGAACCTCCATCTCTTTTCCGGTCTTTTCAAAATATGCCGGATTTACCTTTATTTCCGGTTTTCCTGCCGTAAAAGCGGTAATCTCTGTAGCAGGATTCTTTACCTTCTTTTCGTTTTTCTGCTCTTTGTTCCGCTGAAGTTCTTTGTTCCGGTCTTCTATCAGCTTCCGGTATTTATCGGTGTCCTTTAAGTCTTCTAACGAAGATTTCAACTCTAACTGGTTCTCACGGACTAGTTTTTGTCTATCCTTCATCTCTTTTTTCAGATTGTGAAAGACTCCGTCTAACTCGCTGCTTGCTTCTTCAATAATATTCTGGATACGGGTAAGTGCCTCGTTAGAATACATGACAGAAGCTGCATAGATATCCTCTGCTGTATGGTTCGCATCCCGAATGATATCTTCTCCCCTTCTTCTGGCTTCCCGCTCACCTTTGTCACGGCTGCTGGATGTAATCTCGTAAGCCTCCATCATTTCACTCATGCAGACCTTTAACTGGTTCAAAAGTGCAACTGCTTTCTGCTTATCTACTATTACCTTTTGTGGATCCTGCGGATATGGCTCACTTTTTGAAATCAATATATGAATTTCACGAAGGACTCTTTCTACTTTGTCCTGTACGCTCATTACGACTCTCCCTATATGCTTCCTTAATTTTACTTATTCTAAGATAGCACAAAACAGTTGTCTTTTCAAGGAAAACAACGTGCTGTCCATACTGCCATAAAGGAAGGGGTTGTCGCACGAATTATGTGATGCTGATAGAATAGATTATCGGAAGATGAAATTCATTCTGAATATATCATGGATTTATTTCAGGAATAACCCATCTTCCGGTAATCTATTCTATCGATAGCAAAATGATTCGTGCGACAACCCCCTTTTTACATGGTTATTTTACTTTTACTGCTTTAATTGCAGTCTTATCACTTACCTTTTTATTCGTATCATAAGATACTACATAGTAGTAATATTTTTTGCCTTTTGTAAGCTTTTTATTTGTGTAAGTTACTGTTTTGTTGTTTTTAATAGTAGCAACTTTTTTATATTTTCCGGTTTCAGAAGTTGCACGGTATACGTAATAGCCTTTTGCAGAACTGTCTTTTTTCCAGCTTAATTTTACTTTTTTACTGCCAATTGCTTTGGCACTAAAACCGGATGGTGCATTGGCTTTTACCGTAATCTTGTAATCTGCATAGTTGTCACTTTCTAATGTAACATAATAGGTTGCTTTTTTTGAAAACTTCGCATTATCTGCAATCTTATTGATGTTTAAGGTCTTTCCTTTTGCAATTCTAGCGTCATAGACACAGTATTTGTCTGAACAACTTGATTTTTTAAATACTCTGACTCTGATATCATCATTTCCATTGATATTCTTTACGCTAAGTGTATGTGTTGCTAAGGATGTTGTCTTAAATTTAAAGCAGTCTTTATCGGTATAATTCTGAATACGGTATGTCTTTCCTGTATTTAAAGCTAATGTTGTTGCTGAAGAACCTTTTGCACTTATCTTATCTGTTGATTTCACAAATCTTACCTTATAGGTTATTCCTGCTTCCGTGGTACTCAGCTTTAGATAGTAGGTCTTTTTACCGGAAATCTTACCAATGCAATCATAGATGGAGTCTTTTGCATTAATACCCCAATTCATGTCATTCTCATATCCTTGATTCTTTTCTTTTGCAATGTTCGTTTGAGCATAATCTGTATATAGAGTGTAATTCAATTTGGATTTACTAGAAGTATTTACAATCTCTACATAATAATATGAATTTTTAGAACCGTCTGTTGTGAATTTAAAATACTCATAATCCTTTTCATCCTGCATTTTACCGGTTTTACTCTTATTAATAGAAACGTTTGTAGCATATTGAATGCCATCTTTGTAATCATCATTTGCCTTCGTTACAATAAAATTATAATTTATTCCTGCTTCTCCTAATCCGTAAAACTTCAGATAGTAAGTTTTACCCGGTTTTAATTTTCCCAGTTTATGGTTTACTGTGTCTTTTGCACTGACTCTTCCTTCAACCTCATGATCATAAATCTCTTCTCTTACTTTCTCTGTACAATTATAATCGCTATATAATACATATCCTACTGCTCCCGATGCTGCTAAGTTCTTCATCGTTAAATAATAGAACGAATCTGTATTATCTGCTGTAAATGAAAAGTATTCATAATCCTTTTCATCCTCAATTGTTCCGCTTGCCGTCTTCCCTATTGCTGCTTTTGTAGCTTTACTGATATCATCTGCCTTGTCATCATTTACTTTTGTTACGATAAAATTATAATCAACTCCTGCTTCTCCTAGTCCGTAAAATTTCAGGTAGTAGGTTTTACCAGATTGTAATTTCCCTAATTTATGATTTACTGTGTCTTTTGCACTGACTCTTCCTTCAACCTCATAATTGTAAATCTCTTCTCTTACTTTCTCTGTACAATTATAATCGCTATATAATACATATC
>JBJELL010000205.1:0-2404 GCA_051879115.1 Lachnospiraceae bacterium | reverse complement strand
GTTTGAAATAATAATTATTATTACCGGATCCGGTATTTCCTGTCAGAGTCTCACCGGAAGTAAGCACATTATAATCCAGTTCCACAGTTCCCGTTGAAGGCACAGAATCTTCCGGTATCTGTAATGCTGTTTCAGAGGTTTCTTCTACTACTGTCTCATCTTCTTTCACAGTCTTTTCTTTTGAAGAATCCTCTTTCACCTCTTCCTTTTTCTCTTCTTCCTGTTCCTTAATCTCTTCTGTCTGCTCCGGTTGTACAACGTCTTCCGTAACAGGCTCTGTATCCTCTTGGGATACTTCCTCTTTCTCTTCCACGGACGTATCATCTGTTATTTCCGGCTCTTCTGCCGCTTCGCTGTCCGCCTGAGTTTCTTCCGGCATCTCAGATTCTTCTGTCTGCTCCGTTGTAACCTGTGTTTCATCACCAACTGCTGCATATGCAGTCTGTGGACACATGGTTCCAATCATTGCCAATGCCAAAAGAAATGCCAAAATTCTTTTGTAAAGTTTCATAAGTTCCCTCTCCTTTTCTTTGGACTCTATAGAATCATATTTCATATTCTATAGGATATGTTTTATTTTGAGTATATCACTCTTTTTATCCGGCTTCAAGAAAAATAGTCATCCTGCTCTCTATATAAAAAGTTCAGAATGACTATTTTCATCATCGTTTTATTATTTTGTAAATTACACTTAACAAATCTCCTACCGGTTCTGCTTGCGGTACTGTACCGGTGTCATCTCAAAATTCTTCTTAAACTGTCTGCTAAAATTCTCCACGTTTGGATATCCCACTGCATGTGCGATATTTTCAACGGTCATATTTCCATTCTTAAGCAGGGTCTTTGCACGTTTCATTCTGATATTGATTACCTGCTCTCCAAATGTCTTACCGGATTTCTCTTTGATATATTTTGAGATATACGGTGTGGACAGATGGAACTGCTCTGCCATTCCCTCTAAGGTAACGGTCTGATAATTCGTCTGCATGTAATTCATCATAGATACCAAACGTTCATCAATGCACTTTTCATCGGACTGTATCTGAGGCAGTTTGTTCACTGCTACCGCCAGTGCATGGATGGAGGCTTTGATGATGTCCTCATCCATTCCGGCACCCCAGTAGAGTTCTCCATCACAGGTAATGCCCACATATGCCATAGCTTTTGAAGAAGAACCGTGAGACAATGCGTGTTCTTCGTATACAGACAATTCATAGCTGATTCCAAAATATTGTTTAATTACATTGCTGATAGCATCTAAACGTCCGTTACCGTTTGCATCTACCACAGCCGTCTTATCTTTGCAGGTAATGGTTGCCTCTGCCATAATTCCGTCCACCTGTGTAAAGTGGCACTCTGAAATCTGGAAATATGGAGTATGGTTAATGTAGCTGCTTTCAAAAATTTCATATACCCATTGTGGAGAGAGTTCTTTGTGTTCCTCGTCGGATACCTGTTTTACGGCATAGCCCACTTCTTCCCTCATCTTCTCCGGTAATGAAATACCGAAATTCTGTTTTAAGATGTAGTTGACACCGCCCTTACCGGACTGACTGTTAATACGGATAACATCTGCGTCGTAAGTACGTCCCACGTCCATTGGGTCAATCGGCAGATATGGTACGGTCCATTTATCATGTTCTTTATCGTGAATACAGGACATTCCTTTTGCAATGGCATCCTGATGAGAACCGGAAAACGCTGTGAACACCAAATCTCCTGCATATGGCTGACGAGGATTAACTCTCATTCTGGTCAGTCTCTCATAAGTAGCACGAATCTCTGCCATATGGGAAAAATCCAGTTTCGGATCTACACCATGAGAGAACATATTCATGGCAAGAGTAATAATATCCACATTTCCGGTACGCTCTCCGTTTCCGAATAAGGTTCCCTCAATACGCTCTGCACCTGCTAAAATACCAAGCTCTGCATCACTGACACCGCAGCCTCGGTCGTTGTGCGGATGCAGACAGAGAATCACACCGTCACGATATTTCAAATGTTTATGGATATATTCCACCTGAGTTGCAAATACATGAGGCATTGCATTCTCTACGGTGGTCGGAATATTAATGATGGCTTTATTAGAAGCATCCGGTTTCCACACATCCAATACGGCGTTGCAGACATCTACGGCATAATCTACCTCTGTTCCCGGAAAGCTCTCCGGGCTGTACTGGAAGGAGAAGTTACCGTCTGTCTCGTCTGCTAATGTCTTTAACAGTTTTGCTCCATCTACGGCAATCTTTAAAATTTCCTCTTTGCTCTTTTTAAACACCTGCTCTCTTTGTGCGACAGAGGTTGAATTATACAGATGGATGACTGCATGAGGTGCGCCTTTTACCGCTTCAAAGGTTTTGCGGATAATATGCTCTCTTGCCTGGGTCAATACCTGAACGGT
>JBJELL010000204.1:0-2423 GCA_051879115.1 Lachnospiraceae bacterium | reverse complement strand
CAACCTCCATAAAAAAATCCACTATACTTGTGTTTCTATTAGTATAGCGGATTTTTCATTAAATTACAATTTTACAATTCTCTTTTCTATTACTGTGCTGCCAGATAAGAATATCCCATCAGGCTCTCATCTACCTCTCTTGCAACCTCTCTGCCTTCGCGGATTGCCCATACCACTAAGGACTGTCCTCTTCTGACATCTCCTGCTGCATAGACTCTCTCCACATTGGTTGCATAGCTTTCTGCATTGGTTGCAATATTGGTTCTCTCATTGAGTTTTACACCAAACGCATCTGCCACATATTTCTGTGCTCCTAAGAAGCCTGCTGCAATTAAGACCAATTCTGCATTCAAGGTCTTCTCGCTGCCTTCAACCTCTACCATCATCATGCGTCCGGTCTTTTCGTCCTTCTTGCTCTCTAACTGTACGGTCTTCACACCGCAGACAGCACCTTTTTTATCCTTTAAGAACTCTTTTACCGTAGTCTGATAGATACGCGGGTCATGTCCAAAGACGGCGATTGCCTCTTCCTGACCATAATCTGTCTTGCAGACTTTCGGCCACTCCGGCCACGGGTTATCCTCGGTTCTCTCATCCGGTGCCTTTGGCATCATTTCAAGCTGGGTTACACTCTTCGCACCATGACGAATACAGGTTCCCACACAGTCATTTCCGGTATCACCGCCACCGATAATGATGACATTTTTGCCCTTAGCAGAGATGTATTTGTTATCCTTTAAATCAGAGTTCAAAAGGCTCTTCGTCGTGGAGGTTAAGAAATCCACTGCAAAGTAGATTCCCTCTGCATCTCTTCCCGCTACCTGAATGTCTCTTGGATTCTTTGCCCCACAGGCTAAAATAATACGGTCATAATCCTTTAACAGCTTTGCGGATTTGATGTCTTTTCCCACGTTGACTCCGGTGATAAATTCCACACCTTCTGCCTTCATAACCTCTATTTTTCTATCAATAAAACGTTTCTCTAACTTCATGTTCGGAATACCGTACATGAGCAGTCCACCGATACGGTCATCTCTTTCGTATACCGTTACGGAATGACCACGTTTATTGAGCTGGTCTGCTGCCGCAAGTCCGGCAGGACCGGAACCGATAACAGCTACTTTTTTTCCGGTTCTTACCTTTGGCGGTTTCGGGTCTGCATAGCCTTTTTCATAGGCATTCTCAATAATGCTGTTCTCATTTTCCCTTACGGACACCGGATCTCCGTTCAGTCCGCAGGTGCAGGCTTTTTCACAGAGTGCCGGACATACACGGGAAGTAAATTCCGGGAAGTTGTTCGTCTTTGTCAGTCTCGCATACGCACGTTTTAAATTATCTGCATATACCAGGTCATTCCATTCCGGTACTAAGTTGTGAAGTGGGCATCCCGTTGTCATACCCATAAGCTCCATACCGGACTGACAGAACGGTACGCCGCAGTCCATACAGCGTGCCCCCTGTTGTCTTCTTTTTTCCTTAGAGAGAGGTATATGGAACTCATTGAAATTCTTAATACGTTCCTTTGGTTCAATTGCTGTGCTGACCTCTCTGTCGTATTCCATAAATCCTGTTGGTTTTCCCATCGTTCCATTTCCCTCCTATCTCTTTGTATTTGCATAAAATGCTTCAATCTGTGCCTGTTCTGCGTTGAGTCCTTTTTCTTCCATCTGAACAATCTTCATTAACATACGGTTATAATCGAATGGAATTATCTTTTTGAACTTCGGCAGGTATTCGCTGAAGTGGTCTAAAATATGTTTTCCTTTTTCGGAATTGGTAAGTGCCACATGCTCCTTAATCATTTCCTTTAATTCTAATACATCATATTTGGATGTGATTTCTTCCATGGAAACCATCTCTTTGTTGGTTCTCATATACAAATCGCTGTCCTCATCTAAGACATAGGCGATACCGCCGCTCATTCCGGCTGCAAAGTTCTTTCCTGTCTTTCCAAGAACTACGACACGTCCTCCTGTCATGTATTCACATCCATGGTCACCCACACCTTCTACAACTGCGATGGCTCCTGAGTTACGTACACAGAAACGCTCGCCTGCCACACCGTTGATAAATGCCTTACCGCTGGTTGCACCATAGAGGGCTACGTTACCGATGATGATATTTTCATCCTGCTTAAAGGTGGAACCTTTCGGAGGATATACAACTAATTTACCGCCGGAGAGTCCCTTTCCAAAGTAGTCGTTACTGTCTCCAGTAAGCTCTAAGGTAAGTCCCTTTGGAATAAATGCTCCAAAGCTCTGTCCGCCGGCACCGCTGCATTTTACAAGGAAGGTATCTTCTTCTAAAGTGTCCTGATACTTCTTTGTAATCTCGGAACCGAAAATCGTACCAAAGGAACGGTCGGTATTGGTCAATTCAATATCAATGCTTCTCTTCTGACCTGACTCTAAGGCAGATTTTAA
>JBJELL010000203.1:0-10515 GCA_051879115.1 Lachnospiraceae bacterium | reverse complement strand
AGAAATTGTTGAACATGACATACGGTTGTCATATTTAACATGCTATAATACTCATACAAGAATAAAGGAGCAAATATGAAGATAGAACGTCTTATCGGAATTCTGACTATCCTGTTACAGACAGAAAAAACGACAATGGGGATATTGTGAAAAAAGGAAGGCATTCCGTTTATTCAAATTAAATCGTATGACAGAGCTGCAGGAGACACGGCGGACTTATGAAAAGCGGGAGATCCCACCGCCGGATTTATCAGCAGAAAGAATATTTCCATCACAGATACAGGCGAAGATTCGCTAGAGCCAAAAAAGATGCGAGAAGAGATGCAAAAGACATTGCGAAAAATGCAGAAAAAATATGATGAGGAGGAAACGATATGGAAATTATAACAGTTACGAAAGAAAACTTAGAACAGGAGCATATCTGCTGTGCAATTTCTAATAACAAAGACTGTCAGGTGTCTGCTAAAAAATCATGGCTTTTTGAGAGATTTGAGGATGGTCTTGTCTTTAAAAAAGGAAATGTAAGAGGGAAATGTTTTATAGAATACATTCCGGCAGAAAGAGCATGGACACCGATAGAAGCAGATGGATATATGTATATTGACTGTTTTTGGGTATCAGGAAAATGGAAAGGGCAAGGCAGTTCAAACCTGTTGTTAGAAGAATGTATCAAAGACAGTAAGGAAAAAGGAAAAAAGGGACTGGTAATTCTATCTTCTAAAAAGAAAATGCCTTTTTTGTCAGACCCGAAATATCTTCGGTATAAAGGATTTCTTTTAGCGGATACGGCAGCCCCTTATTATGAACTGTACTATTTTCCCTTTGATGAAAAAGCAGAAACACCGAAATTCAAAAATTCTGTAAAGAGTCCCCATATCAAAGAAAAGGGATTCGTATTATATTATGCAAATCAGTGTCCGTTTACAGCAAAGTATGTACCCTTAATCGAAGAAGTGGCAAAATCAAAAGGAATAGCATTTAAGACGATACGTTTTGAGACAACGGAAGAGGCACAGAATGCACCGGCACCCTTTACGTCATACAGTCTTTTTTACAACGGAGAATTTGTTACCCATGAGATTCTTTCAGAAAAGAAGTTTGAGAAAATGATTGTAGATTTGATGGGAAATTAGAAAAAAGGAAAATAAAATGACAAAAGCAAAAATACAATTTATTCTTTCCATGCTCTTATTTGGAACTATCGGAATTTTTGTAAGATGGATTTCCCTTCCGTCTAGTGTGATAGCACTGGCAAGAGGAGGAATAGGAGCCGTCTTCCTTTTAGCGGTTATGTTCGTACAGAAAAAGAGCATATCCAAAGAAGCAGTCAAAAGGAATGGCATCGTATTATTTCTTTCCGGAATTTTCTTAGGAGTAAATTGGATTCTATTATTTGAAGCCTATCGGTATATCACCGTAGCAACAGCAACTTTATGTTATTACATGGCACCAATTATCGTAATGCTTCTATCTCCATTATTGTTGGGAGAGAAAATGACGGCAAAGAAAGGAATTTGTGCAGCAATGGCTTTTATCGGAATATACCTTATCTTTGGAATGTCGGAAAGCGGAATAGATGCATCCGCCAATCCTACGGGTATTTTGTGCGGAATAGGTGCTGCCGCATTTTATGCAGGTGTGATGATGCTGAATAAAAAGTTAAAGGATATTTCAGCCTATGACAGAACGTTTATACAGCTTGGTACTGCATCGTTGGTACTGCTGCCGTATACTATAATGACAGAAAAGATATCTGAATTAACATTTACAGGAAGGTCGGTTCTGTTGTTAGTAGTTGTGGGAATACTGCATACCGGCATAACGTATCTGCTTTATTTTTCGGCAATGAAAACGTTACGGGTGCAGACAGCGGCAATCTTAAGTTACATAGACCCGGTAACAGCCGTCCTATTGTCTGTATTGCTTCTAGGAGAAAAAATGAATATTTCAGGGGGGATTGGAGCAGTTCTGATACTGGGTTCGGCATTCGTCAGTGAAGGATTTTTTAATAGAGGATGAAGGACGGATAATCCTGAATGTTGACAATTTCATAATAAAGTGGTATTTTAAATAACAATTATTAAAACAGGCATGGGGTTTTACAAAGCTGTTTATCTGATATGAGGTAGATGGCTCTTTTTATGGGTATCAAAGACCTTGTTGTGCTAAAATACGAAAGTGTATCGCGTACTTATGGCATATGAAATATCCGAAAGACAGTGTAGGAGTAATCAAAAATATGGGAGGAAGGGTATGAAGGTTGCTGTATGTGATGATGAACGGCAGGTATTGGAGGAACTGAGCAGTTTTCTAGACCTATACTGCGAAGAGTATCATCGGGAAATTGAGTATGAGTTGTTTCAAAGTCCGATAGAATTGTTGGCAAAGATAGAACAAGGTGTCTGTTATGATGTCTTGTTTCTAGACATTCTTATGAAAGGTGAAAATGGTATTGAGATAGCCCGGGAATTACGACAATGGGATAAGTATGTGAAAATAATTTTTCTGACATCTTCTTCGGAGTATGCAGTGCAGTCCTATACGGTAGGAGCCTTTTTTTACCAGTTGAAGCCAATTCAAAAAGAAGATTTAACGGAACTTATGGAGAAGATTTTTTCTGAATGGTTAAAAGAACAGTCAGAGTATTTTATTGTAAAATGTAAAAATGGTATCCATAGAATTTATGTGCAGCAGTTGGAATATTGCGAAGTGGTAAACAGAAGTCTTGTTTTCTATTTGCAGAATGGCTGTGAGTTAAAAAGTAATATAAGTATTCAGGAAGTAGAAGATATTTTGTCGAGATTTGGCTGTTTTGTAAGACCGCACCGCTCCTATCTGATCAATATGAGATTTGTAGAGAGTATATCGGCGAAGTGTATCAACATGACCTGTAAGGCAAAGATTCCCATTCCCCATGGAAAATATACACAGATAAAGGATTGCTATTTGGAATATGCATTTGGAAATATGGGGAGAATAGAATGATGGAGATAATCTTCTTAGTGAATTACATAGCTGTCAATCTTTTTGGAAGTATTCTGTCGGCAGCTTTTTGTGGAATTTGTAAGGGGGACAAACAAAGGAAGTGGATTGTGCTGATCATCGGGATCACACTGACACTGCAGGGAATTATTTATTATTTGTTTGGATTGCAGGCTGTGCAATTTTCTTATCCATTAATATCGCATCTGCCGCTGATTTTCGTTCTTTGGTATGTGACAAAGCGGGGACTTTGCAGCCTGACAGCTGTGCTGACAGGCTATTTGTGTTGCCAGCTTCGACGGTGGGTAGCACTTTTTATTGCCAATTTTTTTGAAAATAGTGAGATGATGTTAGCCGTGATTCAAATCATAATCACACTTCCCCTTCTGCTTTTTTTGCTTCGGTTTGTTGCACCTGCCATAAGGGAGATGATTTATCGTCCTGCAAAGGATATGTGGACTTTTGCCGTTATTCCTATTATATATTACTTATTTGACTATAGCACTGCCGTCTATACAAATCTTTTATATAATGGAAGTTACGTTGTAGCAGAGTTTATGCCAACAGTTTGTTGTGCAGTTTATCTGATTTTTATCAATCGTATTATGGTACAGGAAAAATCCTGTCATATGTTGGAAGAGGAAAGAAATGCCTTAAAAATGCAGACAAAGCAGTCCCTGCAGGAAATAGAATTTCTGCGTTATAGCCAGGAACAGGCAGCTGCCTACCGCCACGATTTGCGGCATCATCTGCAGTATTTATATTCTTGTATGGAAAATGGTCAGACAGAGCAGGGACAGGAATATATTCAGAGTGTCTGTCATGAAATTGAATCACATAAGATGACAATTTATTGTGAAAATGAGACCGCAAACCTTATACTGGGGGCTTATGCAGAAAGGTTTATGAAAGCCGGGATTCAGACGGAAATCCAGTTTTCCATAGGTAAATCTCCTGCCATATCTTCTGTTGATTTGTGCGTACTTTTGGCCAATGCATTAGAGAATGCGTTAAATGAGTGCCAGTATCTCTTAATACAGAAAATACCCGTACAGGTTCAGGTTGTAGGTTATGAAAAAGAACATAAAATATTTCTGCAAATTACCAATACCTGTCGTACAGATATCCTTTTTCAAGATGGTATTCCGGTAACTAAGAGAGAAGGACATGGTATAGGAATGCGGAGTATTTGTGCCATTGTAAACAAATATCAGGGAATATATTCTTTTTCTGTGAAGAATGAAAACTTTATACTTCGTGTGGTACTGTAGATGTGTTCCACGGGGAATGCATCTACTAAGAGTATCTAAGTAAATTTTTAAGGGTATCTTATATACATCTCTCATCCTCCCTTCATTATTACTTTCAAAATGTGAATCTCATTTAAGATTTACCATATAATTTTAGGGTCGGGTCGATTCCGTCGTTTTTTGGGTCGATTCACGCAAGTGTCTCCTATTATTTAAGATTGGAATGGTATAATAATCCTATAAGTTTTTGGCTCGGACAAAAGGACAGGGTAATGCAAAGGAGGAATTAGAAGATGAAAGTAAAAAAATGGATGAAAAGAGGAATGAGCATACTGCTTGCAGGGGCAATGGTGTTGTCCGGTTTGCCCTTTGGTGGGGCAGGTACCGTGCAGGCAGCAACGGGAGAATACCAGACATCTATAACCGACGATAAGTATATAGATGGAGATGATTTTCAATGTATTGATAGGTTGTATACCTGGCTAAAGGATGCCTTTGGTATTGATGGTTCTTCAGGTAAATTGGTATTAAAATTATTATTTGGAAAAACTGCAGAGGGAGAACCGTTAGAGTGGTATATAGCGGGACATGATTGTAAAGGTCATGATTATTGGCAGAATGTATGTTCTTTAAGTCCGTCAAATATTGTCCTGTTTTCTACAAAGCCTTTTGGAACATCCAAATTTAATGATAATCAGAATGCCGGAAATACTTATAAAGGAAGTACTTTGGCAAATACGTTAGAAAGCTATTGTTATAGTGAAGAGAATGCGAAAAACGGGACTGCAAGATTCACGAAGGCGGAAGATGAGCTTATGCAAGGTACAAAGCTGGGAAACGCAGTGACCGGCACGAGTGGCACAGCCGTTAAGTTGTATGTGCCTCATTCGGACTTATCAGGTACTGACCTTAAGTTAGGATCATCAGATGATATCACGATAATAAATACCTATTATCAAGAGCAGACTAGTGACAACAGGAGATTTTGGATTCGCAGTGCGGGGATGACTTCTGGAAGCGGTGCTCCTATTATTGCATATGGTGCGCAATCGACAAATATTTCTTGGTCTTATGTAGATGCTGACAGCGATGTTGTACCTGCCTGTAACCTGGATATGACAAATGTTCTGTTTATGTCAAAGGTTCCTGCATCCACAGAGGGTGTATTATCTACAAAAAAAGGGAATACATTCGGAGATGTGATGACTCTTCGCGTGAAGGGCAGTGATAAGATTGCATCCAAGGCGTATTATACAGCAAATAATATTACGGTTGTAAAGGATCATCAGGACAGTGATTTATACCTTTGTGTGCAGGGTGAGCATAGAACTTCTGGCGATAATATTACCATGGACTATGCATATTCTAAGAAAATTACAGGAACAGAAAGAATATCGGCACAAACCATCAAGGAAGCAGTTGGTTCTGAGATAGATCTTGACCTGTCTAAGTGTAAAATATGGCTGGAGACAAGTGATGCAGAGGATAATCTGACATACGCAGTAAAGGCAGAAGCTATGCCGACTACTTCAGCGTCAGCATACGTCACCACAGATGATTTAAAAAGCATTACTGAATCTGCTGGTGGAAAAGTGTATTTTGGAGTAAATGAGGATGGTACAACACCATTAGTATGGTATATCGAAGGCAACGATGCAGACCTTGATAACCTAAATAACATTGTTTTACTTTCAGAAGCTTCTTTGGGAACAACCGTATTTGCAGAGACACAGGACGATTATAGTGGAATTACTTATGCAAACAGTACGTTGGCAAAAACCCTGAAAAGATATTGTTATGGTGGAGAAAATGCAAAATTTAATGAGGCTGAGGATAAACTTATGCTTCGCACGACGTTGGAAAATGATTCTGCAGACGAACCGGTGAAGTTGTATGTACCGCGTCGGGTGGGTTCTTATAAGTATTATGTAGCTGCAAAAGACACAATAGAGGTTGCGACATCCCGATTTATTAGTGCTACAGCTACAATGTACGCCTGGGTTCGCACAAAAAATGGCGATAATAATGCATATGTAGTATCGAAGGAGACAGAAGGTAACTCCCAATCACTTGATTCCGAACAGATGGTGCAGCCTGCTTTCGCACTTGATTTAACAAATGTTTTATTTGGTTCAGCGGCTCCTGCTGCAAAAGCTACGGTATTGTTTGACGATAACGGCATTTATACCCTTCGTATCAAGGATGATGAGAATAATAAAAAGATTGGTTCCACAGCAAAATATACACAGGATGGTGTGATTGTAACGAAGGGAAATGATGCAGGCGACCTGTATCTCTATGTGCAGGATGCAGATGGAGTATATTCTGTAAAGGTTGCAGGAAAAGAAGGGGTAAAGAAGATTGTAAGCCTTAAGAATATGTATGATCCTACAGATGCGAACACGAAAATCTGGCTGGAAACAACGGTAGATCATATCACTTACGCATCAGAGATTACTGAATATACAGAAGAAGTAATCACAGGAATTTCTTCTGTGGCAATTACTGATATTACGATACCAAATGTTGGGGAAGAATTTGCCGCTGATTCAAAAGCAGCTTGTGCTACAGAAGGTGTTACAACAACGGAACCTGTTGTATCCTACTTTTCAGGAACTGAGAGCGTTACCGGAACTGCAAAATATGGAACCACTTACACAGCAAGCGTAACATTATCTGCTGAGGATGGATATCTATTCCAGTCAGATATCAGTACAGATGATGTGACGGTAAATGGTAATAAGGCAACATCCGTTACATTGAATGAAGACGGAACCCTTACCATCACATATGATTTTACAACTGCAAAAGCGAAGCTTGCCTCTGTTACACAGCCAGATAATATTACAGGAGTAGAAAATGGCACAGAACAGACGGCAGAAGCACTGGGTCTTCCGGAAACAGTAGCAATTGTTACGGAGGATCCAACGGTTACAAGTGCAAAGGTGACATGGGATTTGGAGAATCTGGCCAGTGGAAGTTATGATCCGGAAAATACCACAGAGCAGACCTTTACAGTAAATGGTACAGTTACACTGCCGGAAAATATAAGTAATCCGGATGATGTGTCACTGGATGTAACCATTCAGGTGACAGTGGCGGCAGAGGACGAGTCAACAGGAGTAAAGATTTCTTCCGTTGCCGTTACAGGCATTACAGTACCGGAGGGTGGTAAAGCCTTTGATACCGCAGCAGTTTGTGATACAGACGGAGTTGCAACGACAACACCAACCGTTTCTTATACGGAACAGGGAAGCAGCGAAGCTGTAACAGGCAGTGCGAAATTCAATACTACATATACTGCAAGCATAACATTAACTGCCAAAGAGGGGTATGTATTTAAGAAAGGCATCAGAAAAGATAATGTAACGGTAAATGGCGAAGTGGCAACATCCGTTACATTGAATGAAGACGGAACCCTTACCATTACGTATGAGTATACAACGGCAAAAGCAAAGCTTATTGGTGTTACACAGCCAAAGAATATCACTGTGGCAAATGGAACTGCTAAGACTGTAGAAGCACTGGGACTTCCGGAAACAGTATCGATTGTGACAGAGGATACAGCGGTTACAAGTACAGAAGTGACATGGAATTTGGATACGCTTGCGGAAGGAACATATGATCCGACTGAAAAGGACAGACAGACATTTAAGGTGAATGGTACGGTTGCATTGCCGGAAAGCATAAGCAATCCGGATGATGTGTCACTGACTGCAACAATTCAGGTGACAGTGGTTGCAGAGGGAGAAACCATCAATATAACAATTCCATCCGTTGCCATTACAGATATTACAGTACCGGCAGGCGGCAGTGTTTTTGATACAGATGCAGTCTGCGAGACAGAAGGGATTGAAAGAATAGAGATTTCCTATTGGGCAGGTGATGAGGATGTCACAGACGATAAGGCAATGTTCAATATGGACTACACAGCATTGATTACGGTATTTGCACAAGACGGATATATCTTTGATTCAGATATCAGCAAGAATAATGTGACGATAAATAATAACGAGGCAGATAGAGCTTCTGTAAGCGATGACGAAAAACAGCTTTCTATCATATATGAATTTAAAACTGCAAAAGCAAAACTTACAAGTATTACACAGCCAAAGAATGTCACTGTGGCAAATGGAACTGCTAAGACTGTAGAAGCACTGGGACTTCCGAAAACGGTATCGATTGTGACAGAGGATACAGCGGTTACGAGTGCAGAAGTGACATGGAATCTGAATACGCTTGCAAGTGGAAGTTATGATCCTTCTGTTAAGACACAACAGACATTTAAGGTGAATGGTACGGTTACACTACCAGCGGGCATAGACCAGAATGGTAAGATACTTAATGTAACAATTCAGGTGACAGTGAATGCCGGAAAAACAACAGATACTACGACACCATTGGATTCTCCGGCAAAGGGTGAAACCGTTACAGATACCAAGACAAAAGCAGCCTATACAGTTACAAATGACGCAAAGACAGCAGGTAAAACAGGAACGGTAGAATATAAGAAGCCGACCAACAGCAAGGCTACAACGGTGACAATCCCTGCAACTGTTAAAATTGCTGGAAAGACCTACAAGGTAACCACCATTGCAGACAATGCATTTAAGAGCAACAAAACAATCAAGAAAGTGACTATAGGTAGCAATGTGCAAACTATAGGAAAGAACGCTTTTAGTGGCTGTACAAAGCTTGCAACGGTAACCATAGGAAAGAATGTAACCACAATCGGTGATAAGGCATTTTATAAGTGTATTGCACTGAAGAAGATAACCATTCCTTCCAAAGTGAAGAAGATTGGTAAATCCGCATTCCAAGGATGTACGAAATTAACAAGTGTGACCATGGGAGCAAATGTAACAACGATTGGTGCCAATGCATTCTATGGTTGTACAAAGCTTGCAACGGTAACCATAGGAAAGAATGTAACCACAATCGGTGATAAGGCATTTTATAAGTGTATTGCACTGAAGAAGATAACCATTCCTTCCAAAGTGAAGAAGATTGGTAAATCCGCATTTGAAGGCTGTAAGAACTTAAAGACCATTACCATCACGACGCAGAAACTGAAATCCACCACCGTAGGTTCAAAAGCCTTTAAGGGAACGCCGAAAAATGCGACGGTCAAGGTGCCAAAGAAGAGCCTTAACGCATACAAGAAGTTCCTGTATAAGAAGGGCGTGAATCAGAAGGCTGCGATAAAGAAATAACAGAAATGTAGAGAACGTGACCGAATCGCTAAGAGAATAGAAAAGGAATATCAGGCAATTCCAGAGAAGAACCGTAAAGGAAAACAAAGGAGGAAGTTGTATGAAAAGATTAAAAAGGATTTTCGGTATCGGTATTCTGACACTGGTTTTAGCCATGACTTCTATCGTATATCCGTGTGGTATAACACAGCCGGTCAAAGTAGAAGCGGCATCTGCGGTAAAACTGAACAAGACAAAACTTGTTATGGACAAGGACGCAGTATATCAGCTAAAAGTATCAGGAACCCAAAAGAAGGTAAAATGGAAATCTTCAAAAACAAGTGTTGCATCTGTTTCTTCCACTGGTAAGGTAAAAGCAAAGAAAGCAGGAAAATCAACGATTACCGCAACGGTTGGAAAGAAAGCATACCAATGCAAGGTAACGGTAGAAACCCCAAAAATCAGTAAAAAAAGTGCATCTGTCTATGTGAATCAGACTATTACATTAAAGGTAAATAATACTTCTAGAAAAGTAACTTGGAGTTCAAAGGAAAAATCCATTGCAACGGTAAGCAGTAAAGGTGTTGTAAAGGGCAAAAAGGCAGGAACTACCACCATTACGGCAAAGGTTGGAAGTAAGAAGTATACCTGTAAGGTAACGGTGAAAAAGAAATCGGGCACTGCGGAAAAGCAAAAAGCAGAAGTCTTAAAAATCATGAATGCAGAGCGGAAAAAAGCAGGACTGTCTGCATTGAAAATGGACAATGCTACGTTGGACGCTGCGGCGGATATAAGAGCAAAAGAGATTGTAAAGTCCTTTTCTCATACTCGTCCAAATGGAGAAAGCTGTTTTTCTATCATAAAAGAAGGAAAATATAAAGTAGAGTATTATATGGCAGGAGAAAATATCGCAGCCGGATATGCAAATGCTGAAGCGGTTATGGATGGCTGGATGAATTCTCCGGGACATAGAGCAAATATTTTAAACGGTGAATTTGACACTGTAGGAATCGGATACTATTATAATGAATCCCAGCCTTACCGTTATTACTGGGTACAGCTTTTTGTAAAGTCAAGATAAATAGAAAAAA